>JANPBN010000212.1:0-2171 GCA_031430415.1 Dehalococcoidia bacterium | reverse complement strand
GTCGGTGAGCGGGATGTAGGGATGTTGCACGTCGGATCCGGTCGCTGAACGATCTGCTGGTGCGGGGCGCGTATCGATGGTCACGTCGTCCGATGCCTCCGTGTCGTGCGATGCCTCCGTATCGTGCGCTGCCTCCGTCTCTCCGCGCCTGATGTGTGGGAGCGATGGCGCGTCATGCGATTGCCGCCGTGAAGGCGTCGTAGGCGGCGGCGGTCATGAGCTTGTCCAGCTCCGAGACATCGCTCAGTTTGACTTCGATCAGCCAGCCTTCGCCGTGCGGGTCGCTGTTCACGACTTCGGGCTTGGTGACGACGCCATCGTTGATGCGAAGGATGGCGCCGGACACGGGCGAGTAGAGGTCGGAGACGGCCTTCACCGACTCGATCTCTCCCATCTTCTCGAACTGGACGATCGATGCGCCGGCCTCGGGGAGGTCGACGTAGACGACATCGCCGAGTTGTTCTTGCGCATAGTCGGTGATGCCGACGACGGCGACATCACCATCGGCCTTCACCCATTCGTGTTCCTTCGAGTACTTTCGGTCGTCGGGACTGGCGGCCATGCTCCCCCTTGCGTCTTTCTATGCGGCGCCGCGAATGGCGGACGCATCTCCGCGCACGAACGGGCGCTTCACTACTTCGACGGGTACACGCTTGCCGCGAACATCGACGGCGAGCGTCGTTCCGGGTGCGGCGAGCGAGATCGGCAGATACGCCATGGCGATGCTGATGCCGAGCGTCGGCGAAAAGCTGCCGCTGGCGACGACGGCGACCGGCTCATCGCCCTGCAGGACGGGCATGTGATCTCGGATGACGCCGCGATCGGTCGCGCGCAGGCAGGTGAGCTTGCGTCCGGCGCCCGTGGCCTTGATGTGCGCGAGCGCGGCGCGGCCGGCGAAGTCCGCATCGTCCTCGGTCGTGACGACCCAGCCGAGGCCGGCTTCGTACGGATTGGTCGATTCGTCGATGTCGTTGCCCCAGAGCGGCAGCGCGGCTTCGAGACGGAGCGTGTCGCGCGCACCGAGGCCGCACGGCTCGACGCCTTCCGCCTGGAGTTGCCGCCAGATCGCGCGGCCCGCCTCTGGCGACGTGACGATCTCGAAACCGTCTTCGCCCGTGTAGCCCGTGCGCGAAACGAAGAGCTTGTACTGCATGAAGGGCAGTTCTGTGCAGCGCCGTTTTTCGAGCGCCGCGACCTCGGGACCGATGAGGCGCGCCATGTGGCCCTCGGCGTTCGGGCCCTGCACGGCGAGCATGACGGTCTGCTCCTGTCGATCGAGCAGTTCGGCGTCATCTTCATCGCCGCTGCGCGAAAACGATCGCAGGCGTTCGGTGTCGCGCGCGGCATTCGAGGCGTTGCCGACGAACAGAAAGCGCTGCTCATCGAGCCGGTAGACGTAGGGGTCGTCGATGATGCCACCGTCGTCGTTGCAGAGCAGGGTGTAGTGGCCCTGCCCTTCTTCGAGCCGGGCGACATCGTAGGTGACGGCGCGACGGATCAGCGCGGCAGCATCGGCGCCAACGACGAAGAGGCGACCCATGTGGGAGACATCGAACATGCCGGCGGTGCGGCGAACGGCGTGATGCTCATCGACGATGCCGCGGTATTGCACGGGCATGGCCCATCCTGCGAAGGGCACGATGCGCGCGCCGAGGCGTTCGTGCAGATCGAAGAGCGGCGTCTTGCGGAGCAGCGTCGTCTGGGATTCGGACATGTGCGGGGACATTGTATCGTCGCGCGGCGTTAGGGCGGCGGATCGTTATGATCTGGGGGGCTGGCCCACTGGTGACTGGTAACTGGTGACTGGTGATTGGGGCGGTCAACCACGATCTGGGCGTCCCGCGGGGCGGGATGTTTGCGTTGCTTCGATAGTCGGTGACTGGTCCCGCGGGGCGGGATCTTCGCGTTGCTTCGATGATCGGGGTGGCCTAACGAGGGTCGACTTCGGGGAGGGTCAGGACAAGGTCGTAGTCGTCGTCGGCGCCGATGCGGCAGTAGCGCTCTTCGGCGCAGGAGAGGCAGCGATGGACGATGACGTCCTCGCCGTTACGGCGAGCGAAGCGGGCGACTGGCGCCATGGACGCGCCGCAGGCGCTGGCTCGGTCGCCGGGGGTGGCGCCGTCGACGTGGCGGGAGTGGAGGCAGTACGGGCAGTGGTTGCGGTGCCTGCC
>JANPBN010000211.1:0-1668 GCA_031430415.1 Dehalococcoidia bacterium | reverse complement strand
TTGTGCCCAAAGGGAGGGACAAAGGTGCATATTGTTGTCTGCGTAAAGCAGGTTCCTGACTGGGATATTCCCCCGTCCAGCTTCAAGGTCGATGAGGCGGCGAAGAAGGTTGTGCCGCCACCCGGCGTTGCACCTGTCGTCAGCCAATTCGATGCGATCGCGGTCGAGGCCGCGATGCGCGTGAAGGACGCAGATAGCGGCGCCAAGGTCACCATCATGAGCATGGGCGCCGCGACGGCTCGCGACGTCATCAAGCACGGGCTTGCGATGGGTGGCGATGAAGGCGTGCTCTTGACGGATGACGCGTTCGCCAATCTGGACAGCCATGGAACGGCGACCGTGCTTTCGACCGCGATCAAGAAGCTCGGCGACGTCGACCTGGTACTCACGGGCCGGCAGGCGGTCGACTGGGACCTCGGCGTGACGGGGACGCTGATCGCGGAGATGATCGGTGCGCCCGTCGTCACGTTCGCGAAGGCCGTCACGGTGAACGGCAGCAACATCACGGTGGAGCGCGTGCTGCCCGACTCGTTCGAGACGGTTGAGGCTTCGCTGCCAGCGGTCGTGACCATCAGCAACGAACTCGGGGAGCCGCGGTATCCGAAGCTCCAGCAGATCATGGCGGCGGCGAAGAAGACCGTAAATACGTGGAGCGCCGCGGACATCGGCGTCGATGCTGGAGCGCTGGCGCCGCGGCTGACGCTCGAGTCGCTCGTGGTGCCCGTCATCGACACCAAGGTCGAGATCATGGCAGGGGACACCCCGGAAGAGCAGGCGATGGCCCTGGCCCGCCGGCTGAAGGAAGCGAAGCTGATCTAGGGCGGCGGTGCTGCCCGCCGGAACGGAGAAAACATCATGCCCAACGGAGTCCTGATCCTGGCCGAGGCCGATGGCGGCGCGGTACAGGCGATTACCAAAGAACTGATCGGCGCTGCACAGCGCCTGAACGCAGGGCCGGTGTCCGCCATGCTCATTGGCTCCGGCATCGAGGGTGCGGCTGCCGGCGTCACGGGCGTCGAGAAGACGTACGTGGTCGATGACGCGGCGCTGGCGCAGTACACGACGGACGGCTTCACCGCTGCAGCGGTCGCCGTTGCAAAGCAGGCGGATCCGGCAGTGATCCTCGTCGGCCAGACGAACATCGGCCGAGACCTTGGCCCGGCGCTGGCGTACCGCCTCGGCACAGCGGTGGCGATGGACACGGTGGCGCTGGAGTACAAGGATGGCAAGCTGTTCGGCACGCGGCCGGCGTACGGCGGCAACGCGCGTGCCGTCAACAGCTTCGCGCAGTCGCCCGCCGTCGCGACGGTGCGCCCCAAGTCGCAAGACGCGGCGGAGGGCGGCGCCGCGGGAGCGGTGGAGAAGGTGGCGTTCGACGCGAGCGGCATCCGCACGAAGGTCATCGATCGCAAGGTCGCGACATCGGAGGGCGTTCGCCTCGAAGACGCGACCGTGGTCGTGTCGGGCGGACGCGGCGTCGGCGGTCCTGAGGGCTTCGAGACGATCACGGCGCTGGCGAAGGAACTGGGCGGCGCGGTGGGCGCGAGTCGCGCCGTGGCGGACCTCGGTTGGCGGCCGGTGGCGGAGCAGGTGGGCCTGACGGGCAAGGTGGTGAGCCCGATGCTCTACATCGCCGTCGCGATCTCGGGAGCGAGCCAGCACATGGCG
>JANPBN010000210.1:0-2045 GCA_031430415.1 Dehalococcoidia bacterium | reverse complement strand
TCGCGATGATCATCACGCTGCTCATGCCCTTCGCGGCGATCACCGCCTACCGCTCGCCGACGCGCTGGGAACGCCTGTCCGGCTGGATCGTGCTGGCGTTCGGCGCGCTCGCCATCTTCCTCACGCTCTCGCGCGGCGGCTGGATCGGCGTCGTCGGTGGCGTCGTGTTCACGCTCGTCGGCGCCGCGCTGACGTCCCGCGCATACGGCCGCGAAGAGCAGGGGTTCGCGCCATCATGGGAGAACGCGATCCCCCGTGACATCACGCCGACGGCGATCGCAACGCTCGGCGGTGCGCTCGCGCTGGTGATCGGCGGCACGCTGGCGTTTCTCTCGAGCTCCAGCACGCGGCCCGGCTGGCTCTTCCGCAGTTCCCTCTCGCCGCGCGAGAACGCCTGGCAGGCCGGCCTCGATATCTTCCGCGATCACAGCATCACGGGCGCCGGACCGAACACGTTCGGCATGCTTTATCCCGCATACGGCGGAAAGTTCCTCGTCCACACGCAGCACGCCCACAACGGCTTCCTGCAAGCCGCCGACGACGCCGGCATCATCGGCCTGCTCGCGCTTGGTGGCATCGCCCTCGCCGTGACGTACATGTTGCTGCGCACCTGGCGCGAAGGCACGCTCGATCAGCGCCTACTCGCGGTGGCATCGGGCGGCGCGCTGCTCGGCTTCTCGCTCCACAACCAGCTCGACGCAGGAAACATCTGGAAGTCCCCGGCGATCGCCCTCGCGCTCACCGGCGCCATCATCGCTCGCAACTACCGAGAACGACCCGTCGCCACTCCCGGCCCATCTGCGGTTCCACCGAGTGCCGCGCCCCGATGGCGCACGCAGTCGATGCTCGCCGTGCGCGGCGCCCTCCTCGCGATGATCGTGCTGCCCTTCGTGGCATGGATACGCATCGATGGTGCGCACTACGATTACTGGCGCGGCCTCGACGACTTCAACAAGACGGGTGTCGAGGGTCTCGCCGAGCTCCAGGACGCCGTCAACTCCGACTCGAGCATGATGGTCTACCAGCTGCAACTGGGGCAGGCGCAGGCCTCGCTCTACAAGAGCAGCACCGAGAAGGACCCCGCGCTGATCGCCGCCGCCGTCATCCATCTCGAGCAGGCCGTGAAGCTCGATAGCCGCAGCGACCTCGCCCGCGCCAACCTCGCGCAAGCCTACGCCCTCGCCGGCCGCAACGACGATGCCGCTCGCGAAGCACAGATCGTTCGCCTCGCGATCTACCACGTGCCGCCCGTGCTTGTCGCCGGCGAGGTGTACGAGGCCATCGGCCGCGACGACGACGCGATCAGCACCTACGCGCAGGTCATCGGAATGGACGCGAGCCTCGCCGACTCGACCTACTGGGACGCCAGCGACTTTCGCAAGGAGCATTTCGGCGAGATCATCGCGCTCTCGTCGCTCGGCGTGAATCCGTGCACGCTCGGCTCCTACATCGTTCAGTCGCACCGCCTCAACCCGGCTGCACCGGTCGACAAACTGGCCGACGCCGAAGACGGATGCAAGCTCCTCATCCTCGCGTTCCCCAACGACCTCGTGCTGCGTACGGCCCTCGGCCGCATCCTGCTCGAGCAAGGTGAGTTCGATGAGTCATTCGAGCATCTGTCATACGCCGTCGACCGGCAGCCCGACTTCGGGCCCGCGCGCACGGAACTCGGACGCTGGTACGCCACCCGTGACGACATCGAGGGCGCGAAGCATCAGTGGCTCATTGGCGGTCAATTGGAGGAAGCCGAGTCGGTCATGCTGCTCGGCAACACGTATCCGCAGGGGGAAGTACCGGCGGACCTTCGCGAACGCCTCGCCGTACTCCTCGGGAACACCGGCACCAGCGTCCAGAACGATACGATCTCGGTGCTCTACCACCGCTTCCGGTACGGCCGCATGTCGCCTGCCCTCGCGATGCTCCGCGGCGACTGGCAGGCAGCCGTGCCGCGCATCTACGCTGACATGAGTGTCACGCTTCAACGCTGGGACCACGACGCAAGACCGTAGCGTTATCTTTGCGCGCGCAACTTCTCGATCACGCCA
>JANPBN010000209.1:0-1982 GCA_031430415.1 Dehalococcoidia bacterium | reverse complement strand
CAGGATCAGCACGATCTCCGCGCGCGTCTCCTCCAGGTAGTAGATGTTCTGAAACACCGCATCCGCCGTGCCCCGGTACCAGTCCGAACTCTCGCGCCCGAGGTACGGCTGCAACAGCGTCACCCCGCCACCAGCGCGGTCGAGGTCCCACGGCCGGCCGATGCCGATATGATCGTTCAGCGAGCGCGGCCGGTATTGCGTCAGCACACCAACGCGCGTCACTCCCGAGTTGACGATGTTGCTCAGCGCAAAGTCGATGATCCGGTACCGTCCGCCAAAGATGACGGCCGGCTTCGCTCGTTCCTCGCTGAGTACGCTCAGCCGATCGCCCTGGCCGCCGGCCAGGATCAGCGCCACGACACGCTTCATGAATAACCCTTGCTCTCGTCGCGCGACCCCCGCATCTGCCGAAGGTCACGAGTCTGCCGCGCACACGTCCTGCGCACGCCCTCCCATAGTATCCGTTCCCGGACCGCGCCTCCGTGCCGCATCTGCGTCGGATCCGCGCCGCCAAGGGCGCTTTGGGCGGCCGGAAGTGACATTTGGCACCTCGGATCAGCCGTCAGCACGCGCCATAGTGCATGAAACACACTCAGGGAGCGGCCAGGAAGGATCTACCGATGAAACGCATATGGTTCATGGCATCGTGGTTCGCAGTGCTTCTCGGCGCCATCGCCGTCGCGGCTGTCGCATTCCAGAACGACGCCGGACGCGCGCGCGCCGACACCACGATCTTCGGCCCCAAGGAGGCCGACGTCACTATCGAGAACGGCGACGTGAAGGTCGTCCACCTCACCAGTTCCAAGTTCGAGTGGCAGTTCCGCGATGACAAGCCGCCGCAGGAAGTCTGGGGCTACAACGAACAGATCCCGGGCCCGACGCTCCGCTTCCGCGCGGGCGACCGTCTGCGGGTCTACTACCGCAACGACCTCGATGAGGCGTCCACCGTCCATTGGCACGGCCTCATTGTGCCCTTCTCGCAAGACGGTGTCGGCCTGCTCAACATGCCGGCCATCATGCCCGGTGAAACGTACGTCTACGAGTTCGATATCCCGAACACCCCCGGCACGTTCATGTACCACGCCCACATGAACGATATGGAACAGGTGTCGATGGGCCTCTCCGGCGCGTTCGTCGTCGAGCCACGGGATGGCGGCGATGGCAAGTACGACCAGGATCGCCTCGTCGTACTGAACGACATCGGCGGCTCTTACTTGATCAACGGCAAGGAGTTCCCCAACGTCGACCCATGGCTCGTCAAGAAGAACGACCTCATCCGTGTTCGGATGATCAACATCAGTCCAATCGAACTGCACCCCATGCACTTTCACGGCCACTTCACCAAGGAAGTGGCTAAGGACGGCACCGAGATCGGCGGTGGCCGCGAAGGTAAGGTCGAGAACACCGTCCTCATCGCCCCGGGCCAGACGATCGATGTCGAGGTGCGGATGAACGCACCGGGCAAGGGCGCGTGGCTCTTCCACTGCCACATCCTCTCCCACGTTATGGGCCCGGATGGCAAGTCGCTGAACATTGCCGAAGCGAACGGCGGCATGGTGATCCCTGTTGTCTACACCGACAGCATCAACTTTGCCGACCTCGCCAAGGCGCTCGAGGACGCGATCAAGGGAATCCAGGGCAACACCTACGCCGCGCCAGCCGGTGCAGGCACAACCGGCACCACCCACTAGCCCCTCGCGCGGAAGAAAGTGGCAGGATCGAGCGGATCCTGCCCCTTTCTCGTTCCCGCGTCCCGCTTCTCGTTTCCCGCTTCCCACCTCGCGCTCCCTATACTTCTCGCATGGAACTTGAGCGAAGGGTCGCCCTCGTTACCGGCGCGGGCGGCGAAGGCATGGGCCGCAGCATCGCCCTCACGCTCGCTCGCGATGGCGCCGACGTCGCGCTCAACTTCCATCGCAAGGCCGAGCGCGTCGCCGACACCGCCCGCGCGATCGAGGCGATGGGCCGCCGCGCGTTCCCGG
>JANPBN010000208.1:0-1974 GCA_031430415.1 Dehalococcoidia bacterium | reverse complement strand
CATTCGTCGCTGGATCGCGCGCTCGAGTGGGAGCGCCTGGCGCTACGCGACGAAGCACGGCCGGAGTTTAAGGTCTACACCGGCAATGACCTTGCCATCGACATGGTGATGTACGGATCGGATTACCTGCTGGGACTCTCGACCTTCGCGCCTGACGCGTTCGCGATCCGGGATCACATGTGGGCCATTGGCGATCCGGCGTTCTATGAGCTCAACGACCTCCTGCAATACCTGGGCCAGTTCGCGTTTCGAGCGCCGGTGCCGGGCTATCGCCACGACGCGGCGATGTTCCTGGAACTGCGCGGCTGGGCGCAGTCCGACGCGACGCCGCCGGACGCCCCGCGCAGGCCGGAGTCCGATCGCGCCGTGCTGGCGGATATCCTCGCGCGGCTGCAGGTGTGGCTATGACGTACGTGCGCGTCAAGCGCCTGGACACGGTCGACGCATTTCGGGCTCACGTCACCGAACTCGGGGTGACGATCCCAATTGATGCACATGTGGACGCCGGCGGAGCGCTCGCGCGCCCGCTCGAGATCACGGATGGCAGCGCCGGCACGCTATCGGTGCCGAACCGGTTCGCCGTGCTTCCGATGGAAGGCTGGGACGGAACATCGGCCGGTATGCCGACGGATCTCGTGCGGAGGCGATGGCGGCGCTTCGGCGAGAGCGGGTGCGGCCTCGTCTGGGGCGAGGCGACGGCGGTCCGAGCGGACGGGCGCGCGAACCCGCGCCAGCTCGTGATCGACGAAACGACGGTCGCCGAGATCGCATCGCTACGGGCGCTCCTGGCGCCGGGACAGATCGCCTGCATGCAACTGACGCATTCGGGACGTTGGTCGCGGCCCGAAGGCATTCCGGCGCCACGCACCGCGTACGAACACCCGCTGCTCGATGTCCGGGTTGGCGCGACGAGCGCCAGCGTGCTGAGCGACGACGAACTCGACGAACTCGTGGAGCGCTACGTTGCTGCGGCCGTCCTGGCGCGGGACGCGGGGTTCGATATCGTCGATATCAAGCACTGCCATGGCTACCTGCTGCATGAACTGCTCACGGCCCACACGCGGACAGGCAGATACGGCGGCGATCTGACGAATCGCACGCGGTTCCTTCGATCAGTCGTCGCCGGCATTCGGACGCGCGCGCCGAAGCTCGCGATCGCCGTGAGGCTGTCGGTGTTCGATTTCGCGCCGTACGCGGCGGGTGATGGCGGCGTGGGCGCGCCAGCGACGAGCGGCGGCTATGCGCTGGCGTTCGGCGGGGACGGTTCGGGCGGCGGTATCGATCTGAGCGAGACGCACGCCTTGCTCGAGATCATCGAGGGGCTGGGCATCGGCCTGGTGTGCACGACGGCGGGGAGTCCGTACTACAACCCCCACATCCAGCGCCCGGCGTACTTCCCACCGTCCGACGGATATCTGCCGCCCGAGGATCCGCTAGTGGGCGTCGCGCGCCAACTCGCCGCAACGGCTGAGCTTGCGGCGAGGCATCCCGGGATTGCTTTCGTTGGATCGGGGTATTCGTACCTGCAGGATTGGCTGCCAAACGTCGCGCAAGCCGTGGTCGCGTCCGGCGGCGCATCGATGGCCGGGCTTGGTCGCATGGTGCTGTCATATCCGCGCCTGGCTGCCGATGTACTCGCGGGCCGCGGCATGGCGACCAAGTCGGTCTGCCGCACCTTCAGCGATTGCACGACCGCGCCTCGGAATGGCCTCGTTTCGGGCTGCTATCCGCTCGACTCGTTCTACAAGAATCGCCCCGAACGCGAGGCACTGGACAGCGCCAAGGCGGCGGCCCGGGCACGACTGCGTTGATGCACCGGATCGGCCGAGGCCTGCGCGCACGATGGACCGAGATCGTGCCCGCGGCGATCGGCATCGCCGTCATCGGCATCGTCTTCTTTGTGGTCCTGCCACGCATCGCGAACTACGGCGACGTGTGGAGGACGGTCAGGGAGGTCTCCTGGCCCTGGGTCCT
>JANPBN010000207.1:0-1722 GCA_031430415.1 Dehalococcoidia bacterium | reverse complement strand
CGAGAAGGATCTTCAGACGAAGTCGCTCGGCGATGCCGCCGTCTCTTGCGGGTCATGCACGGGCGCGATCCAACTCCTCGATCCCGAGAAGGTCGAGCAGATCATCGCTGAGGCGTTCGGCGATCCGGCTATGGGTGCACGGGCTGCGGAACTGCTGCGGCAGTCGGGTGTGGCTCCTTGAACGAAGAACTCAGTGCCGGAAGCAGTGACCAGGTCAACAGCGGTATCACCGTCGACTTCCTGATCCTTGCCGATGCCGCGCAGGTGCAGGGCGACAAGCTGTACTTGCTCGGCGGCGGCTGGTCGATCATCTGGGCCAAGAGCTTCCCGGCGCGCCACCAGGTCGCCGTTGCGGCGGGGATTCTTGTGCCCTGGCTCGAGACGAACATCCGGCACCGCTTCCGTATCGTCGCGCTCGCCGAGGGTGGCGTCGTGCTGGGCGAGGTCGGCGGCGAGTTCGAGCACGGGCGCCCCGCCGGACTGCCCCCAGGCGCCACCCAGCGCGTGATGTGGACGGCCACGATGAACCTGACGTTCGAACGCGCCGGCGACGTATCGGTCGAGTTCTGGCTGGGCGATGTACTCGCGAAGACATCGCCGTTTCGGACGGTCGAGCGGAAAGCGCGCTAGGCTGGCTACGCCCGGACGCGCCGCGTTTCGGCGATGAATGCGGCAAACAGGCGGCGCATCACAGGGGCGTAGCCGTCCTTGTGCTCCTCGAGCCGCTCCGGGTGCCACTGGACGCCCACGACCCATGCATGCGTGTCGCTCTCCATGCCCTCGATGAGGTCGCGGCCGTGGTCGTCCGACCAGGCGACCGGCCGCAGTCCGCTGCCAAGCGTCTCGGCTGTAACGGCCTGGTGATGTCGCGAGTTCACTTCGAACGAGGTGCCGGAGAGCGCCGCCGCGAGGCGGGAGTCGTCGCTGATGCGCACATCGTGCCAGCGCGATGGGTGGCCCGGTGTCGCGAAGTCGGCGCGGTGCTCGCCGCTGTCGATGTGCTGCAGCAGCTGTCCGCCGAAACCCACGTTCAGGAGTTGGTGCCCGCGGCAAATCGCCAGCACCGGGATGTCGCGTTCGAGAGCAGCGTGTAGTGTTGCCAGCTCCATCTCATCGCGCCCGCGGTCGACCTCTTTGACCTTGGCGTGACGTTCGGCGCCGTAGATGCCCGGGTCGACATCGATGCCGCCCGTAATGACGAGCCCGTCGAGCGAGGCGGTTAGCGCCGCCGCCTCGGCCGCGTTCGTTTGGTCGATGCGCACGATCTCGCCGCCCGCCTCGGTCACGCGGGCCAGGTAGCGTGCTTCCGGCTCAGCCGGGATATCGTCCCAGAGGGTGACGCCGATGCGTGGTGCTCGTTCCATCTTTGAATCGTAGCGAGCACACGCGTCGAGCGAAAACGACGACGAGCGCCACGTGGGCGCTCGTCTGATGCAATGCTGGAGTGGGCGCTACTCCTCGAATCCGTCGTCGTCGCCATCGTCGCCGCGGGCGGCGTCGAAGAGCGACACGTCGCGCGGTTCGGCTTCGGCGTCGGCCTCGGGCTCGGCGTCGTCCCAGTCCTCGCGCTCGTCCGACTCGTCATCGTCGTCGTCATCGCCGGGGCGAATGAGGCTGTCGCGTGTGTAGGCGCGCACCACCTCGCCTGCCTTCCCCGCGGGAAACGACAGCTTGCCGACCTGCGTTGGGTGCTGGAACGTCTCCTTGATGATGACGCGGATG
>JANPBN010000206.1:0-2423 GCA_031430415.1 Dehalococcoidia bacterium | reverse complement strand
CGACGGCTCGACGTTCCCGTTCCGTGCCGTGTTCAGCCAGGTGCGCGTCATGGGGTTGACCCTCACGGCGGTCATCATCGATGACCTGACGGAGCGGCGGCAGATGGAGCGCACGTTGCGCGAGAGCGAGGAGCGCGCGACGGCGCTGCTCGAGGGCGCGAGCGACGTGGTGTACACGCACGACATGCAGGGGAACTTCACCTGGGTGAACGAGGCGGGCGTTGCTCTCTACGGATACGGTCTGGACGAGTTGCTTCGCCTCAACATTGCGGACATCGTCGACCCTGTCGATTTGAGTCGAGCGGCGGCGCGTATGGCGGAACGCGTCGCTGGCGACGAGTCCATTCCCTTCACGGTGCTCACGCGCGCAAAGGATGGCACGGCCATTTGGCTGGAAGTCACAAGCCGGGTCCTTCGAAATGACACTGGCGCAGCAGCCGGGGTGCAGGGCATCGCTCGGGACGCCACGCAGCGTGTGCGCGCGGAGGAAGAGCTACGGCGGACGAACGACTTCCGTGACCGGGTGATGTCGAGCACGCGGAACGCGATCGCAGCGCTCGATAACCACGGCCAACTGACGCTGGTGAACAAGCGCGCAGAGCAGATGACCGGGTACAGCGCCGATGAGCTAGTTGGGAGCCACCTGACGATGCTCTTTCCGCCGGAAGATCGCGAACGCATCGTCACCGAATTCGCCGACGCGCTTGGCGATGGCGAGGCAGTGATCGACTACGAGCTCGAGTTGTTGCGCAAGGACGGGGGTCGAGTCGCGGTTCTCTTCAACGCAGGGCCGCTCATCGAGGATGGCAAGACCGTCGGATTCGCGGGGACTGCTGAGGATATTACGGAGCGTAAGCGCGCGGAAACGTTACTGGCGGGCCAGCGCCATCTGCTCGAAATGGTGGCCGTGGATGCGCCTGCACACGATGTCCTTTGCGAGATCATCAGGATGGTGGAGCTTCACGCGCAAGGATCACTGTGCTCGATTCTCGTGGTAAACGATGACGGAACGTCACTCCGCAGCGAAGCCGCGTTGAGTTTGCCCCGGGAGTATTGCGATGCTCTCCAGAGCGTACCGATCGGGCCTGATGAGGGCTCCTGCGGCAGCGCGGCGTATACGGTTGGATCCGTCGTCGCGGTCGACGTCCGGACCGACCCGTCCTGGGCCAAGTACCGCCACCTGGCCGAAAGTGCGGGACTGCGTTCGTGCTGGTCGACGCCGATCCTGTCCTCGACGGGAGTGGTGTTGGGCACGTTTGCCGTCTACCGCCGGGAGCCTGGTGCGCCTGGCGACCAGGAACAGGAACTCGTCCAGATCGCCACGCACGTCGCGGGTATTGCGCTGGAACGCAAGAACGCAAAGGAAGCCGTCCGCGACCGCGCCAGGGAACTTGAGCGGCTCTACAGCGAGCTCGTGGAAGCGCATGAGGCACTAGAGGACTCCAAGGCGCGCCTTGAAGACAAGTCCGGTCTGCTCGAGGTGGCGCTTGTCGCGGAGCGCGAGCGGGCTCGGCGCGATCCCCTCACGGGCGCGCTCAACCACGCCGCGATCACGGATGTCATGCGCGACCGCATCGCCAATGCGGATGAGCGGTTGATGGCGATCGCCATGGTGGACGTCGACGGCCTCAAGGCGGCGAACGACACGTACGGACACCAGATCGGCGATGCGGTTCTGCGGGCGGTCTCCGAGTGCCTCGACCGTGATGGTGCGATCGTCGGCCGGTACGGCGGCGATGAATTTGTCGCCGTGCTCCCCGGCGCCGATCGAGCGGCCGGGGAGCGATATCGCGAAGCGGTCATGACGGCGCTCGCCGAACGGAAACTCGTCGATCCGGATACGGGCGCGCGTGTTCCGCTCGTCATGAGCATGGGTCTGGCGATGTATCCGGAAGAGGCACAGGCGGTCGACGACCTGATCAAGCTCTCTGATAGCGCGATGTACGCGCAGCGCCGGCACCGGGCTGCGGCGGCTGGCGCCGGCGTCAGCCGGATGCTCGGCAGCGATCGCGCGGCCAAGATGATCGGCGAGATCGTGCCCTTTCTGACGTCGCCCGGAGATGTTGAGGAGAAGCTCCGCCTCGTCGCGATGCGGCTGTCGATCGGTGCGGGATACGACGCCGTGAGTTTCACGCTGTACGGCTCGGATCCTAGTGCGCGGTCCACCTCCAACTCATACTCAGAATCGGAGGGCGCTTTCGTGGATGCCTGGGATCAAGAGTCCCACGACGACGTCGATCTGCATCCTCTTCGCCCGGTGTTCGAACGCACGCGCCGCCCCATCATCATCGACGACATGGCGTGCTCAAATCTTATCCCTCCGTTCCAGCGCAACCTACTTGCGCGCGCTGGGCTATTGTCCGGCGTCGCCGCCCCGATGATCTGGCAGGGCGAAGTGGTGGGCGCTCTTTCGGTGGCCAGTA
>JANPBN010000205.1:0-6709 GCA_031430415.1 Dehalococcoidia bacterium | reverse complement strand
GGAGGTCGACGGTGGAAAGCCAACAGTTTCACGCGCAGCAGTCGCAATTGCTGAAGGAGTCATTCGCGCGCCTCACTGGCGTCGACTCGTCAGTTTTCAGCCAAGGCGGCGTCACCGTGACCACCCGTCCCGAGCCGTCTTACTGGCCGTTCGTGGCGATGATCGTCGGGTTCGGCAACGGCGCGGTTGCATGCTTCGCCGGCGATTTTGCGGACTGGGCGCGTCAGCACGCGCCTCGCGATGTTGAACCCGCGGCGTACACGGCGATTGCGCTTGCTGCCGAGGCCACCCGGCGAGGCCAGTCCATCGAGCCAATGCCTGCGATGCTCGGATGGGCGCTCGCGCACGAACCTCAACCATCCGAACCGCCGCAGGGCTTCGAACTTCGACGAGTTGACAACGCATGGATGAACGAGTGGCAGGCACGCGACATGTTCCGCAACGCGCTCGGCGGCCCCGAGCAGGAACATCGGCGCTTCCGAAACCAGTTCGCCCACGTCCTGTTCGCGGACGGCCAACCCGTCGCCGCGGCAGGAGCGTATGACTCCGCCGGCCCGCTCGAGATCGGCGTCGACGTCACGCCGAAGATGCGCGGCCGCCAGCTCGCACCGATCGTCGTTCGCGCCACGGCCCGTGAGATCGTCGACGCTGGACGGACCCCCTACTATGGCTGCACGGTGACCAACGTCGCATCCCAGCGCACTGCTCTCGCGAGCGGCTTCCTGCCCGCGTGCTGGCTGTCGTTGGCAATGCCGGCGGGGATGGGATAGCCGACGACGCGGGCGTCAGGGTTCTCCCTATAGCCGCGATTCCCTCTCGCGTGCGATGATCGCACTATGAGCGCTGCACCCGTCCCGGCCGAGGCACCCTCTCGCGTCGAAATGCTGCTGGCGAACTACGTGGAGTCGCTCTCGGCTGAGAAGAACCTGTCGAGGTTCACGCTGCGCAACTACGCGACCGACCTACGGCACCTCTTCGCCCACCTCGACGAGCGCGGAACCGACCCGCTCGCCGTGTCGCGCCTCGCGTTTCGCTCGTATCTCGCGTCGATGATCGAGGGCGGCACATCCCCCGGCAGCGTGTCACGCCGCGTCAGTACCGCCCGCAGCTTCTATCGATGGCTGAGACTGCAGGACATCATCACGACGGATCCGCTCGCCAACGTCGCGACTCCGAAGAAGCCCCGGCGCCTCCCTCGCGTCCTCACGGCCGCCGACATCACCGGCATCATCGCTGCAGCCGACGGCGATGCCCCCGGCGTCTTGCGCGACCGCGCGCTGCTGGAGGTGCTGTACGGCTGCGGCGTCCGCGTCAGTGAGGCCGCGGGCATTGACCTCAGTGACACCGATCTCTCGCAGATGTCGATTCGCGTGCGCGGCAAGGGCAACAAGGAGCGTCTCGTCGTCGTCGGCGTCCCGGCCCGCGACGCTATCGAACGATACGTGCGCGATGGCCGCGCGGCACTCATGCGTGGGAAGAAGGCGCACGATGCCGCATCCAACGCGCTGTTCGTTAACCGCTTCGGCGGCCGCATCTCACAGCGGCGCATCCAGCTTCTCGTCAAGACATACGCGCTGAAGGCCGGCATCGACGAGCGGGTGCATCCGCACCTCCTCCGCCACACCTTCGCGACGCATCTGCTCGATGGCGGCGCGGAGCTGCGCGTCGTCCAGGAGCTGATGGGGCACAGCAACCCGAACACGACCCAGATTTACCTCCACGTCACGGAAGAGCGTCAGCGCAGCGAGATGGAGCGCGCCTTCGACGGCATCGCCGAAGTCGAGCGCGCGCGGCGCGCGGCGCGCGTTATCATCGACAAGTGATTTCCCGCAATCCACGCGTGCTCCTCTCAGCCTTGGTGGCTGGCGCAGCGGTCGGCCTGCTAGCGAGCCTGTTGCCAGCGCCCTGGAGCGCAATCACGCTCTGGGTCTTGGGCGTGATCGCTATCGGCCCAATCGTGAGTCGGTGGGTCATCGCCGCAGTAACCGGCCCTCAACGCGGCGTGCTGCCGTTTTCGATCTATCTCGTCATTGTGCCGAAATGGACGCGAGCCGACGACGTGACGATGCTCGGCCAGTGGGCCGCAGTCGGGCCGTCGTTGCGCTCATATCGTCCGATCGCGCTCCACACGACGCCCGCCGCTCCAACGCGGCGCTTCACTTGCACCGATCCCGAGGATAGGGCCGTGACCGTTGTCACCAACCTCGGCGGGGTCGGCGGGGTCGAATGGGTCGCGGGTCTCTTGTGGCTGACGGAACGAAGAGGCGTTGACGGCCCGACTCGGCGACGGCTCGCGCTGTTCCGTCGTCTCGCGCCACCACTCATCGCGGATGGAAAAGGCTGGCTCCAAGCAGCCGATGGCAGCGGGCGCGTGACGGGAGGCGTCCTCGCTGACGACACGCGGTACGTCATCGGTTACGAAGGGCATGACGAGTGGTTGCCGGCGAGTACATGGGGCCTTGGCGCTTGGCGCCAGCGGCAAGTGTTCACGGAGGAACGGCTGCGTGCCCTTGAAGCGGCCCGACTCGCGGCCGAGACCCAAGGCACGTAACCGTGCCGAACCAGCACGTTGCATCAGAGCGCTCCTCCGACCTCCGGCTTCCGACCTTCCAACGCCAAATCCATTGCCTGGGTCGCCGCCCCGTGTTTAGCTGAAGGAGCACACTAGCACCGAACCCGCGGAGGCCACCACCATGCTCTTCTTCGTCGAACACACGCACAGCGCCGAGACCTGCCCCACCAAGAACCGCGAGATGATGCTCATGCTCGGCCAGCACGTCTCTCAGACGACGGCCGACAAGTTCGGCATCAAGATCCACGCCGAT
Source organism: Dehalococcoidia bacterium (assembly GCA_031430415.1). GTDB lineage: Bacteria > Chloroflexota > Dehalococcoidia > DSTF01 > JACRBR01 > JANPBN01. The sequence continues at coordinate 3,884 of JANPBN010000205.1, read as the reverse complement.
GTCGTCCACCCGGGCGAGCACCGAATGAACATGGTGCTCGAAGCGCCAGAGCAGTCGAAGGTCGACGAGTACATGCAGCCATTTGCCATGGTTGGCACCGTCGCCGTGAAGGAAGTCCACACCTGCGAACAGGTCGTTGAGACGTCTGTCTGTTAGGAGACGGCATCTAAGCCCAACTGCCATAACGCGACTTCCCGCGGCGGGCGGATATGCTACGCTACGCCAGCGAAACTGGGCGCGAGCCACGGGGGTGAGGAGCCATCGTCAGCCGGCAGGTAAGAAGAGCCTACGAGCTGCTCTACCTACTCACGTTCCGCGAGCTGAAGCTCCGCTACCAGGACACGGTGTTCGGCTTCCTCTGGTCGCTGATCCGCCCCCTCCTGCAGGGTGCCGTACTCTTCGTCGTCCTCAGTAAGTTCATTCGCCTCGACGTGAAGGACTATCACTTGGTGCTGCTTGCGGGACTCTTCCCGTGGACGTGGTTCCAGACCTCGCTCGTCACCGCCGTCGGATCGTTCGCCGGCAACGGTGCGCTCATCAAGAAGGTCTACTTCCCGCGGTTCGTCCTTCCTCTCGCCACCGTGATGAACAACGGCGTGCAATACGCCCTTTCGATCCCGGTACTCGTCCTGCTGCTCCTCGTCGAGGGATACACGCCAAGCTGGACGTGGCTCATCGGCATCCCCTACCTGCTGCTCGTGCAGGCGGTGCTCATCATGGGCATCGTACTCTTCATCGCCTCGCTCGATGTCTATTTCCGCGACCTCGAACACCTCACCGACGTCCTCGTCGGCCTCATCTGGTTCTACTTGACGCCCGTGATCTATCCGCTGTCTATCGTCCCGGAGAAGTATCATGACTGGATGCTCATCAATCCCATGACATCCCTGATCGAGGGCTGGCGCGACTTGTTCCTTGAGAACCACATCCCCGGCACAGAACTGTGGCCTGCGCTCGTGTTCGCCGCTGGAATCGCCGCCATCGGCTCATTCTCGTTCCGCAAGCTCGAAGGGGGCTTTGCCGATGCGCTCTGACATCGGCGGCGACATCGCCATCGCCTTCGAGAACGTCTCGAAGCACTATTCGCTGTCGCTTCAGAAGGAGGCGACGGACTTCAAGACGCTGCTGCTCCATCTCCCGCGCTTCTTCTCGGGCGCCCGCCGGCCATTCGCCGCGCTCGATGGAGTCAATCTCCGCGTGAAGCGCGGCGAAAGCGTCGGCATCATCGGCCCCAACGGGTCCGGCAAGAGTACGACGCTGCGAGTCATGTCGCGCATCACGCCGCCAACGTCGGGAAACGTCATCGTCAACGGCCGGATCTCTGCGCTCCTGGAGCTCGGTTCTGGCTTCCATCCCCAGATCAGCGGGCGCGAGAATGCCATCCTCAATGCGGTCCTCCTGGGCCTGACGATGCAGGAAGCCCGCGAAGTTCTCCCCGCCATCATCGAGTTCTCCGAACTCGGGCAGTTCATCGACCAGCCGATGCGCACATACTCCAGCGGCATGTTCTTCCGCCTGGGCTTCTCCGTCGCAGTGCACGTCGATCCGGAGATCCTCCTGATCGACGAAGTGCTTGCGGTGGGCGATGCGGAGTTCCAGAAGAAGTGCATGGACCACGTACACGGCCTGCGCAAGAAGGGCGTCACGCTCGTCCTCGTCACGCACGATATGCTGAGCCTGCCGAAGTTCTGCGACCGCGGCATCCTCCTTGAGTCCGGCAAGATCACCGACGAGGGAACGCCCCAGCAGGTGGTACACAACTACCTCCAACGCGTCGAAGACCTCCTTGCCCTTCGCACGGAGGAACAGCAGCGGCTGAAGGTCGCGCAGGTGGCTTCATCATGATGGTGCGGATCGACTTCAGCGGCCGTGCCAAGAAGGCAGCGCGGGCGCTCCGCGCCGGAACCCTACACGAACCGGGTCTGGCGATGCTCGTCGAGCCGGGGCCTCATCTGCCATTCCGCGATGGTAGCCTCGACGAGGTGTTCGTCGGGCGCGCCATCGCCTGGCGCGCCGACATCGCCCAGACCCTCGACGAGATCTGGCGCGTCAGCAAGCCAGGCGCGCTCGTGCATCTCACGTTGCCGCACGCGTCGTCGACGCTGGTGCTCTCGCGCGACCCGCGACCGCGGCCAGCGCTGACGCTCAACACGTTCAACTACTACGACCCGCGCACCAAACCTGCCGACGCACCGCCGACTGCGTTCGCGATCGAACGAGCGCGGCTCCGGGTCGCCGGGCCACGCATCAACGCGACTGGACTGGCGCTTGCCCGCGGCCCGTTCGCACAATTCGTCGAGAAGCTCGCGAACGGAAGCCGGGGAAGTCAGTACCGCTTCGAGCGCTGGTTCGCGAATCTCATCGGTGGATTCGAGGAGTTCGATGTCGTGCTGGCAGTGGTAAAGCAGATCGAGCGCAGGCATCCCGTGCAACTCGCGCGCGAACTCGGCACCCGCCCCGGGGACGTGTCGACAACGCAAACTACTCCTGCGCCCGACGCCGCGGCAGGCGATCCGACAACTCTTCGCGTCACGAACGACATTGCCCACGAATCAGCGCACATCGGCGACGTAAATGAGGTGCTGCGAAACGGTGCGCCCCTCGACGCCCGTCCGCCCTCCGTCGTGCCGCCATTCGGGAGCGCGGGAGGCGGCGGATGACGACCGGAACGGAGCAGCCGGACATCGACCTGACGTACTCGATCGAGGACTTCCACGCGGGCACACACCGCGACTCGACGTACCTCTACCGCGCTATCGAGGACACAGTGGTCGATCTGGCGACCGAGGTACGTGGCGGCAAGGTGCTCGATGTCGCCTGCGGCACCGGTAAGCAGTCGATGCGCATCGCCCAGCGGGGCGCGTACTCAGTCGGCGCCGAAGCATCGATGGAAATGATCGGCGTCGGTCGTTGGGTGCATCCTGAGAGCACAGCGCTCATGGTGCGCAGCATCGCCGAGATCCTGCCGTTCGCGGACAACTCGTTCGATCGCGTCATCTGCCAGGGTTCGCTCGACCACTTCTCCGATCCGGCGGCCTTCATGCGCGAGGCTGCCCGCATCATCAAGCCCGAAGGCCGTGTTGTAATCGCACTCGCGAACTTCGAGAGCCTTTCATGCAAACTCGGCCGTACCGTTGATCGTGTAAAGCGCCGTCTCGGTCGCCCGCGACCGGAGTGGCGGCTCTACTGGGAGCAACCCGAGGATCACAACGTGAAAGGCGACGTGCCTTACGTACGCTCGCTTGCCGGGGATGCGCTTGTCGTCGACCGCCTCTGGGGCATCTCGCTTCTATGGCTCTTCTCGCGCTACGGCAAGGTGCTGGATCTCATGCCGGAACGCGCCGCCTCGGCGGTCTGGAGCGGACTCGATCGCATTGCGCACCGCCGGCCGCAGGACTCCGACATGATCATCGCCGTATACCGTAAGGCGGAATCCGCGCCATGGCCGACGACTCGCTGACCCAGGACTTCGACGCCCACGCGCTCTTCACATTCGAAGAGATTCCTGCCTCGCCGCCTCTCGCGAACCGCGTGGCGCGCACACGGCGCTGGTTCGTCATCGCGTTCACAGAAAGCTGGCTCGCCATCTTGCTCTTCCGCCTCAAGACCCGGCTCCGTTCTCGCGGAGTGCCGGTCCTTCCCGGCTTGTGTGACCTTATCGCCCGCGCGTTGTTCCGCGTCCAGATCGGCAACCGCGTCGAAATTGGCCCCGGCCTTATGATCACGCACGGACACGTGGTGATCGATGGCCAGACGCGCATCGGACGCGACTGTCAGATCAATCCGTGGGTCACGATCGGGCTATCGAACAGTAAGCGCCTCGGGTTCAGCGTCGAGGGCCCGACGATCGGCGACTTCGTTCACATCGGCACAGGCGCGAAGAT
>JANPBN010000204.1:0-4361 GCA_031430415.1 Dehalococcoidia bacterium | reverse complement strand
TCGTCAGGATTGACGTCCGGGTGGTACTTCCGCGCAAGGCGACGAAACGCCGACCGCAGCTCCTTCTCGGAGGCATCGCGCTTCACGCCTAGAGTCTCGTAGAGGTTGCTCGCCATGCGGAAAGTGTAGCCAAGAGTGAAGGAAGATGGCAAGTCTTCATGCACTCTTCTTGATAGGATTGCTATCAAGCCATCGTGGCGACCACCCGACGGACCTATCGCAAGTCAATCGCCACGGGCAGCGCAGTCCGCCCCCAGTCGTCGAGATCGTCGTGGTGGCGGGCCGTGTACTTCGCCACGAGGAGGCGGCGGGCGAGCGCATCCTCTTCGCCATCGGTGACGATGCGGGCGCGGCCGGCATACGTCATCTCGTCGATACGCACGGGCACGTCAGGCTGCTTCGTTACGTTCTTCACCCAGTCGGAGTCGTGGCCGCCTCCGGCGAGGACGTAGACCGTATCGCCCTGCAGCGCGAACCAGATCTCGATCTCATGCGGCTTCCCCGTCACGCGCCCGGTCGTGCGCACGTAGCAGTAGTCTTGGCGGTCGCGATCGCGGTCGAGAGGCATGCGGTGAGTGTAGGAGAAACGCGCTCACCGCAAAGACGCGGAGGGCGCAAAGGGTGGACAGTTTGGGGCCCGAATTACAGCGAGAGCGAGCGTGCTCGGCAGGCCGAGTCGGTCGTAGACGTGAGGAGCCCGGATGCCGTCGAATCGAGTGCGGGCCACACGTTCATCCTGAACTCTGCGATCTTCGCGCCTTTGCGTTGGACCGAACGGCGCCTACGCCTCGTCCACCACCTCGGCCAGCGCGGGCACGGCTTCGGCGGCGTCGATTGCATCGGACGCGGGCGAGCCGCCGGCGGGACGGCCGATGACGGTCAACTCGAGGAGTTCCGCGACGTCGAACGTCTTCATCCGCTTGTCTTCGTCGGGCTCCACGGTCGGGATGCCGTCCTCGAACATTTGGATGCAGAACGGGCACGCGGTCGCGATGATCTGCGCGCCGGTCGCGTAGGCCTCCTCGGTGCGCGCGACGTTGATGCGCTTGCCCTTCGACTCCTCGACCCACATGTGGCCACCGCCTGCGCCGCAGCAGAACGCATTCTCCTTGTTGCGGGGCATCTCCACACGCGCGCCACCGGGCAGCGCATCGATGATGTCGCGAGGGCCGCTGTAGTTGCCGTTGTGGCGACCGAGGTAGCAAGAGTCGTGATACGTCACCGCCAACGGCAGGTCGTTCTTCGGCTTCAGCGCGCCCTTCTGGAGGAGCTGCGACAGGAACGTCGTGTGGTGGATGACCTCGTACTTCCCTTCGAATGCCGGGTACTCGTTCGTCATCGTGTTGAAGCAGTGCGGGCAGTTCGTGATGATCTTCCGCACGCCCTTCGTATTCAGGATCTCGATCAGCCCGGTCGCCTGCGTCTGGTACAGGTACTCATTGCCGAGACGCCGCGCCGGATCGCCGTTGCACGTCTCCTCCTCGCCGAGGCAGCCGTAGCTGATGCCGGCCTCGCCGAGAAGCCGCGCGACGGCGCGTGTGATCGGGATGTTGCGATCGACGAGCGCGCCGGAGCAGCCGACCCAGTAGAGGTACTCCTGGCTCCCGTCGAAGGTCGGCACCTCCAGCCCATCCATCCACGACGTACGCGTGTACGGGGTGCCGCGCCAGGGGTGGCCGCGCTGCTCGATCTGCATCAGTGTCGCTGCCGCCGTCTCTGGCATGTTCGCTTCGTTCATCGTCAGGAAGCGGCGCATGTCCTGCAATGCCGGAATGTGCTCGATGAATACGGGACATTGGTACTGGCAGGCGCCGCACGTCACGCAGTCCCACACCGGGTTGAAGCCGACCGCATCGATGAGCGTCAGTTCCTGCACGCCCGCGCCGTGACCGTTCCCGTTGCCGTTCTCGGAGGGCGGCTTGAGGGCGTCCCACACGAACAGCGGCGAACTGACCTTCCGCACCTCCTGCTCGATGGCCGTGCGCATGTCATGCATGACCTTCTTGGGGGACAGTTCCTTGCCGGTGAGGAACGCCGGACAGTTGATCTCACATCGCCCGCACTCGGTGCAGGTGTAGGGATCGAGCATCTGCTTCCAGGTGAGGTCCTGGATCTTGCCGGCGCCGAAACTCTCGGCGTTCTCGAAGTCGCGGATCGGCTGGAGCTGACCCGTCGGCGCGACGCGGCGGAACAGGATGTTGAACGGCACGGTCAGCACGTGCGAGTGCTTGCTGTACGGCAGGTAATTCAGGAACGTCAGGAAGTCATAGAGGTGGGCGTACCACCAGAAGTTCAGGAAGCCTTCCTTTACGCCCTGCGACATGCCGATGTTGTTCCACACCTGCGCAAGCGTCCACGCGACGAACGACCAGCCCTGCCCCGACTCCGGATGCGTCGCGATCTCGAAGCTGTTCGTCATGATGTCCGACACCATCAGGAACGACATCAGGAAGAGGATCATCCAGGCGTCGTAGTTGAACGTCATGCGGGCGGGCTTCCAGAACCGCCGCTGCCATGCGGCCATCCCGCACCCGATCAGCACGAGAATGTTGAACTGGTCCATCGGCGCGCGCACAAGCACGTCGTAGTAGACGCCACCCCAGGCCTCCGGCGCCCAGTCGTTGTTGAAGCCCTTGACGAGGAAGTTGAGCGTCCGCACCTGAAGGACGATGAATCCCCAATAGATCATCGTGTGGAGGAGACCGCTGTACCAGTAGCGCGGCCGCGCGACGCGCGAGTTCCCGGCGAGGTAGGGGATGAGCGAGATCAGGCGCTCGCCGAGCTTGTCGAAACGGTTGTCGCCCTTACCCTGCGCGAATACCGAGACCTTGGCCGCAACGGAGTAGATGAAGAAGCTGACGGCGAGGATCAGGGAGATGTAGTAGACCCAGTTGCCGGGGAATTCGTGTGATGGCAGCACCGCGGCATCTCCTCGTTACGTCACCGCGTTCGGCGAAGCGCTGGGATCATAGCTTTGCCCTTTTCGTAGGGCAATCGCTGCGGGTCCGGCGGTCGATGTTGGGTAGCAGTGCCAGGCGAAGCCCGGATACGGGGTCACTTGGCCGATCGGGCAGAGAGCGCCGACGCGGCGTGGGACGCCTTCACGTCTTCCAGCACGCGCCAGCTCTCGGCATCGATAGGGATCCAGCTGTTGAAGCTGAAGCCATCCGGCTCGCTTGCCGTGCTCACGGTGCCGAGAAAGCGCATGACGCCATGTGGATCACAGCGCCAAACGACGGGGTACGTCCAGCGTACTTTCGGCGTCATGGGCGCGGCGCGTTCGAACACCTGGAGCAGGCGCCCGAGGAAGGCCGGGTCGCCCGCAGTGAACACCGAGAACACCTCTGCACCGTATGCCTCATCTCCCTCGAACGACATCGCCTTGCCCTTAAAGACGCCCACGAGCATCTCGACCACTTCATCCCAGTTGACGACACGGTCGGCGAAGTGGTGATCGCTTGCCACCGCAAGGAGGTTCATCTCCGCCCGGCTGCGTGTGGCTTGCTCCGTCGCAAAGTCGATGCCCCAGATCGCCTCGCAAGCCGGGTTCACGGCGATCACCTCCATCACATCGTTCGCGGAAAATTCGGGCCAGGGTTGCGCAGCAACGTGGGACGGCAATTCCTCGCGCGAGAAGAAGTAGCCGCGATCGAACTCCGCGACGAACAACGACGGCACCGCCGCGTAGCCCAGCGCCTCGCGGATCAGGTTGGCTTCCGCGGCCGGCAATTTCAGCGCGACGACCATCTTCTCCAGGCGTTCGCGTGACGGATGACGCGCGCCTTGCTCGTACTTGCGCACCGCCTCCGCTGAGAAACCGGCCGCCGCCGCCAGCGCCGCCTGGTTCAGCCCGAGGGCCTTGCGCGCGTCGCGGAGCATGTGCCGCCAGTCTTGCGCTTTGCTCATGTCCGCGATTGTCGCAGATGTGGTAGCAGAAATGCCACCATCGATGTCACGGTAACGAGGTGCCAGGAGGCATGAAGTGAAGCGCGATAGGGAAGGCGCGTGAGCTACGCCAGCGGCGCCTCAAACGACAGCCGGTCGCCTGCCACGGTGCCGGTAGCGGCAGCGACGCCCGCGGGCATCTCCAGCGTGTCCTTCGCGCCCTTGCCGCCGAACGAAAACCACCACGGTCGCATCGCATGCACGACCTTCGCGACGCGGCCATCCGCATCGAGATAGATCGCGTCGAAGCGAAAGCGCATGAACCACGAATGGATGGACGAGCTCTTCGTCAGGAGAATCCCACCACCCTCGGCGACGGACTTCCTGCCCATGAGGCCGAAGAACCGATCGATGTACGACGACGCGAGCTTGCCGTTGGTGACGAGCACGGTGCCGCGGTCGAGGTTGTGTACCGA
>JANPBN010000203.1:0-2367 GCA_031430415.1 Dehalococcoidia bacterium | reverse complement strand
GCGGCGGCGCGGTCGGGTGTGAGGGGCGCGGCGTCGGGCGGCAGGCGCGACGGGAGTTCGGCGAGGGGCAGGCGGTCGCCGGGCGCCAGGGCGCGGAGCAGGTCGATGATGCGGCCGCGATAGTAGCGGTCGGTGGTCTCGAACTTCGGCTTTGGAGTGCGTGGCTTTCGGGGTGGACGCGGGTCGTACGTGGCGCGATCTTCGGCGAGCATCGCCGTGGCGGGCGCGATGGCGGGCGCTGAGGCTCTCATGTACGTCGCGCAGTGTTGGGAGACGACGCATTCGCCGCATTTGGGGCGAGGGACGCAGACGCGCGCGCCGTAGTCCATCAGCGCCTGGTTCCAGGGCGCGGCCTGGCCGGCGACGAGCCAATCGTCAGCGAGACGCTGGAGCGGCGCCCCGTCGTTGCCTTCTTCGCCAGCGATGCGGCCGAGGACGCGGCGGACGTTGGTGTCGACGCAAGCCGCCTCGCCGCCGAAGGCGAAGGACGCGATGATCGCGGCGGTGAACGGGCCGATGCCGTGGATGAGCGCGAGGGACGCGGCATCGCGCGGCCAGCCATCGGCGGCGATGGCGCGGGCGGCGCGATGAAGGCGGACGGCGCGCTGGTTGTAGCCCATGCCGGCCCAGACGCGAATGACATCGCCAAGCGAGGCGGTGGCGAGCGACTCGAGCGTCGGGAAGACGGCGATGAAGCGCTCGTACGACGGCATGACGCGGCTCATCTGCGTCTGCTGCGCCATCACGGCGGCGACGAGGCATGCGTAGGGGTCGGCGGAGTCACGCCAGGGCGCGCGGAGGCCGTGCTCGCGGTGCCATGCGAGGAGGGCGGTCTGGGTCTGGTGTTTGTCCTTCGCTGCGATCGGGATCTCCGCTGCGCTGCGAGTGTTTGGTGTCTGTCCTTCGCTGCGCTCGGGATCTCCGCTTCGCTGCGAGTGGCGGGTTGGCTCGATGCGGGTGCGTGGCATGCACGACGATAGCACTTGGGTTGGTGGTGCGCGGTGACTAGGGTGGTGAGAAGGGTAGGGTTCCCTCTTCATACGACGCCTGTGAGGCGTCGAAGAAGTCAGGTGGGAGCGTGTCGCGCGGGACGAACGTGTGCATGAACCGAATCGTGCGTGAGAACTTCGTATCGCCGCCAAGCGCGTATGAGTCGGTGCCTCGCGTTACGCGAGCGATGGGCAGGTAGGTCTCGGCGTCGATATAGAGACGTTCGTCCAAGGAGATCGTCGAGTCAATGCCGTGAAGCTTCCCGCGTGTCACGAGGACGACGGCGGGGCGGCCATCGAACCGAACATCAGTGCGCGCGACGGTCGTGAGTGTCCCGCGTTCGGAGCAGTTCAAGTACAGCGTGAGAACACGGGGCGCAGGATCGCGGCAAGCACCAACAGGCTCGCGATAGCCGCTTCCTCCATTCTCGCCGGAATGATGGATGGATGATTCGGAAAGTATGGTGATGCGCCGAGCAGTTTCACGTATCGCGTAGTACGTGGAGAAGCTATCGATACGGGCTCGATCGGCTTTCAGATCGAGCCACATCGTCCTGGCGGGCGGCGGCGTATTGGCGGAGCCGGAATCATCGACCTCCGTCACGACCGCGATCTCGCCGGCTCTCGCAAGCGCCTCACTCATTCGGGCATAGACGTCGGCGACCGGCGGGCCTTCGCGACCGGGGAGGCCACCCCCGCACTGGATCGCGACCATCGCGCAGAACGCAACGAGTACGACGCCACGCGCCCTGATCGTCATGTCTGTTCTACGCTGCGCACAGGCCGTTAGTTCCGGGGCAGCGCTGGAACAAGTCAGCGGGTTGGTCTTCCACACGAGGGTCGCGCCGGAGTGGCCGGCGGCGATCATCGTGTCGAGGGCGAGTGCGGCGATGGGAGGCTGATGACCCGGAGGACGAGGTTGTCGTTTACACGTCCCGGGCATCGACGTCATGGACGGGCTGCGCGCGTTCATCGTGGAGCGTCAGTGGCTCGAGCTAAGGACGTCGGATCCCACGGCGTTCAAGCGCTCGTGAAGCGCGTCATCGCACATGTCGACAGTCCACAACCGCGGCGAGTAGCGCACGAGCACCGGCGCCATCGCGGGCAGCCAGGCGATCGCGTCCAGCGGAGGTTCGTCTGCACACGAGGACGGGCATGGCGAGCCATGCCCCTAGGGCGGGAGGCGGCCAGTGCAAGCGCGGCTCGGCAGTACGACCACCAGCGACCAGCGACCAGCGACCAGAGACCAGAGACCAGAGACCAGAACGCTACGGGTACACCAGTTCGCGTTCCATGAGGGCGCGGGCGATGACGACGCGTTGGATCTGGCTGGTGCCTTCGACGATCATCAGTTGGCGGGCGTCGCGGTAGTGGCGCT
>JANPBN010000202.1:0-2988 GCA_031430415.1 Dehalococcoidia bacterium | reverse complement strand
TCCGCGTGCCCGGCGCCTGCCGCAAGCGAGTCGCTTGCGGCAACGCATCGGCCGTGGGACAGTGGCTCACGCGGCGCTTCGCCGCGCTTGAGGAGGCACTATGGGCAAGATTGATGGCAAGGTCGTCGTCGTCACCGGCGCCAGTCGCGGTATCGGTGCGGAGATCGCGCGGCTGTTCGCCAGCGAGGGCGGCCGCATCGTCTGCGCCGCCCGCACCCTGCACGAGGGCGAGCATCAATACGAAGGCTCGCTCGACACGACGGTCAACGGCATCCGCGCCGCCGGCGGCGAGGCGACAGCCGTCACGGCCGACATCTCCGATCCCGACGACTGTTCCAGGCAGATCGAGTCCGCGCGGAGCACCTATGGCCCCGTCGACATCATGGTGAACAACGCCGCACTGACCTACTTCATCCCGGTGAAGGACTATCCGCTCAACCGGTGGATGCGTTCGTGGGCGGTGAACTTCCACGCGCCGTTCATCCTCAGTCAACTCGTGCTTGCGGACATGATCCCGCGCGGCAGCGGCAGCATCGTCAACATCTCGTCGTCAGCCGCCGTCGGGCCGGGACGCGCGCCCTACACGCCGCAGCAACTGATGTTCCGGGGCAGCGTCTGTTACGGCGCGGAGAAGGCAGCGCTCGAGCGCTTCACGCAGGGTCTCGCGGCGGAGGTCTACGAGCACGGCGTATCCGTCACCTGCTTCTCGCCGTCACAGGTCGTGCCGACTCCGGGCACCGTCCATCACAAGCTCGTCAGCGGCCTCGACGATCCACGCGGCGAGCCGCCAGAGATCATGGCAAAGGCCGCCCTGCTCCTCGCCACCGAACCCTTCGAGACCGTCACCGGCCGCGTCACCTACAGCCAGCAGATCCTCAAGGAGTTCGGCTGGATCGATGACGCCCACGGCGTCGGCATCGAGATGAAGGGCACAGGCTACTCAGAGATCTAACGCACGTGGTAGCGCAGGCACTCTTGCCTGCCGACGTGGTAGCGCAGACACTCTTGTCTGCCGTCGTGGCAGCGCAGACACTCCCGCCTGCCAACGTGGTAGCGCAGGCACTCTTGCCTGCCCACTCCTCGTTCCCGCTCGACCCTACGTCGGCAAGGCGCGCTCCTTACGAAGACGCCGCCATCGCCTCGTCGTCTGCGGCTTCGGCCTCGACGACGCGCAGGCGGGGCGGCGCAGCGGCCGCCGCTCGCACCAGTTCGTCGAAGCTCGATGTCAGGTCAGCGACGATGCGCTCAGCGCCGTCCGGCTCATCGCCGCCGTACTGCACGCCCCAATGCGTCGTGCCGAGATACGTCATCGCAGCGATGCCGATGTGGTGCCCACCGAAGACGGGACCCATCGGATAGAGCGCGAGTAGCTTCGCCTCGAGCGCGTACAGCGGCACCGGCGGACCGGGCACGTTCGTGATGACGAGGTTGTACGCGTGGAAGCGCGTCGCGATCTGCGTGCAGAGCGTCTGCGCCACCGTGCCGGTCCACCGGTCGATGTCCATCAGCACCTCGACGCCCAGCCCTGCCTTCGACTCCTTGAGGGAGACGATGTGCTCCGATATTTGCTGGAGACGGCGCGCCGGGAGCTCCTCGCCGACGGGTAGATCGACGATCAGCATCGACACACGGTTGCCGAGTTTGCCGCGCTCCCGTCGTGAGCGAACGCTCATCGGAGCCATCGCGCGGACCCGCAGTCGCGCTGGGTTCGCGCCACGCCGCAGCAATAGCGCGCGCGTCGCTCCCGTCGCCGTCGCAACCGCGACATCATCGCGGGAGCCGCCGAGCCGCGCCCGGATCGTCCGCTCGCCCGTACGGTCGGTGGCCGTCCACGCAAAGGTTCGCCGGGCCGTCGCTCGCACCTTCAGCGGGCTCTCGCTGGTTCCCCGGACACCGCGAGCGATCAGCACAACGATCGCCCGCGCTCGTTCGTGGAACGACGCGCGTGTCGCCGCGGATGTCAAGAAGCGTCGTGTCGCCAGCGCCAGTCCGACCGATGCGCCGAGCCAGCGCCCCGCCTCGTCGAGCAGCAGCCGGAAGCGATGCGGCGGTGCCAGCGGCGCGTACGGTGCCGCCGGAGTGAAGTCTTCTGCCGGATCCTGCGTCAGCAGCGCGCCCATGAAGTCAATGGCGGCGATGCCATCGATCATGCAGTGGTGCACCTTGCAGATGACGGCGAACCGCTCCGGGTCATCGAGGCCCTGGACGAGCCAGATCTCCCAGAGCGGGCGCGCCCGGTCGAGTTGTACCGAGAACACCTCACCCGCCAGCTGCGAGAGCGCCGCCTCGTCACCGGGCGCGGCGAGCGTCACCTCGCGCACGTGGTATGCGATATCGAAGGCCTCGTCGGCGACCCAGACCGGCTGTCGCGCGAACGGGATGTATGCAAGCTTGTGCCGGCAGCGTTGCGCGCTCGCCAGCCGCGAACCAACGTACGCCCGGAACTTCTCCAGGTCGATCGCGCCAGAGGGCAGCTCGAATGAGCGCTTCTCGAAGAACGCGACCATGCCGACATGCATCGGCAGATCAGGCTTCTCGAAGACGAGGAATGAGGCGTCCTGCGGCGAAAGCCGCTCGTAGCGTTTGTCCGAAAGGCGGATGGGCACAGGCAGCATAGCAGCCTCCCTTCGCAATCCGACGGATCCGGCACGCGGTGCCCGGATCGGGCACACTGATCTTACCCTCCCGGCGCCCTCCCTGTCTCTCTGGATATGTCGACCGCGCATGCTACTTGCATGACCGATCGCGGCCGGACCAACCGATATGATGCCAAAAACCACCCGCCGAGCCTGTTTCGTAGACCCGGAACGACCAATCTGCCATGCACAGGAGCGCCACCCCTCGAGATACATCCGACGTCATCGCCGCCTGCAGCGACTCGCGGGCGGCGCGTCTGGCGGTGGAGCGCCTCCATTCCGCCGGCGTTGCAGCAGCGGACATCGAAGTCCTCGGTGACGGCGATCCGGCGCCGGCCCCCGGCGCCGATGC
>JANPBN010000201.1:0-6822 GCA_031430415.1 Dehalococcoidia bacterium | reverse complement strand
CGAGAAGGATTCGCGCTCGATGTCGGCGATCTGGGTGATGTCCTCCGGCGCCATGGGCCGGATGCTGGTGTGGAGCAGCGACAGCAATGGGAACGCTCCGTAGACTTCGCGCGGACGCGTGCCGCGGGCGGACGCGTCCAGTGTAGCATCGTGCGGGCCGCCGACTGGCATCTACTTCGGCAGGGAAGGGCGGTCGAGTTCGAGGTATGCCTGGCGGTAACGGGCGTAGTGCTCCATGACGAGGCGTACGTAACGGCGCGTCTCCTCGAACTCAAGGTCTTCGGCGAAGAGGTCGATGTCGCCGGCCGACGCCTCGATCGCTTTCTGAGACGCGCCCGGGCCGCCGTTGTAGGCGGCGATGGCGAAGTAGAGGTTGCCATCGAACGCATCGATCTGGTCGGCGAGGTAGCTGGCGCCGAAGCGCAGACTGAGGCGGGGGCGATAGAGATCGGTCAGCGCGAAATCGGTGATGCCGAGATCGCGGGCGATCGCCTGTCCTGTCGGCTCGATGACCTGCGTCAGGCCGAGCGCGCCGGCGCTCGATCCGGCGCGCGGATCATAGAGGCTCTCCTGCCGCATCAACGCCATGAGAAGCAAGGGATCGATGCGCTGCTCCTTCGCCGCATCGAGGACGAGGTCGCTGTACGCGGGGGGGTAGGCGGCACGGAAGAGGTCTGCAGGCGGTGGCGGCGTGTCGGGGAGTGATGCAACGAGGAGCGTGGCCGCACGCGCGGACACACCGATGCGGTGCTCGAACTCTGCGGCGCGCGCGATTCGGAACAAGGCGTATGGCTCAGATTGGTGGTCCGCGATCACCTCGGCGTAGAGGCGGTCGGCCCGCCCGCCACGTCCCGCTTCATCGAGTTGTTGCGCGAGGGCCAGGCGCTCATCGATGATATCGGGCGCACCCACGGGCGTCGGAGTCATGAGCGGATCCGAAGGCGCCAGCTGCGCGACAAAGATGTCGATGATGTCCCAGTCGACGGGTCGATCGAGGTCGGCAGCGTCGTCGTTCCTATCGTTGGTTCCGAGGAGCACTTCGGCGCGGAGGGCGTAGAAGTCGTCCGGGAACTCCGCCGCGAGCGCGGCGTACAGTTCGTCGCGGCGCGAGGAGTCGGCACGGCCCTGCCAGAACAGCGCACGTGCCCGGTCGTGGCCGGACGCTGCCGCAGCGACGGCCTCCCACGCGCTCGCCGCTCCCGGTTCGTCGCCGTCACGGTAGAGGGCGAGGGCGCGATGGAATGCGGCATCGGCGGCAAATTCGGAGGAGGGGTAGTCAGCGGCGAGCGTGGCGAAGACCGACGCAGCCTCGGAGTGCGAGCCCGCGCCCTCTAACAACTTGCCACGCCACCAGAGTGCGTCATCGGCGGTGGACGTGTTGGGGTCGAGGGTGTAGGCGGCGGCGTAGCGCTCGACGGCGGCGGAGTTGTCGCCGGCGCGTTCGTCGAGCGCCCCGAGGTAGTACGTCGCGGACGCTGCGGCATCGTCTTCGCTGATCGCCTGTTCGAACGCGGCGCGCGCCTCGTCGTTGCGGAAGGCGCGATAGAGCACGTACGCGCGCTGGAATGTGGAGACGGGCACCGCAGCGGCGTCGAGCGCTTCCAGCGCGGCGATCGCATACAGCGATGACGGCGCGGTCGCGATGATGGAGGCTGATGCGCCGATCCACGCGGGGTCGCCGCGCTCGCGGAGGATCGCGGCGCGGCGATCAAGGCCGCCAGGCGAGTTGTACGTGGCGATGGCGCGACCGTACCAATCCAGCGCCTCAGTCGTTGCGCCGGCCGATTCGAACGCGGCTCCAACGTCGAACAGGAAGCCATCCTCGACCATGGGCAGATCGACCGCGGCGACGGCTTCAGCTGCGGCGGATGCCTCTCCGGTACGGCCAAGCTTCGCGAGGATCAGTGCGCGCTCGGCTCGGACGAATGGAGCGAGGGTGCCCGCACCGGGCGCGAGATATGCGTCGTAGGCCGCGAGCGCGCCCGCGGCGTCACCGCTCTCGGCCAGGGCGGTGGCGCGAAGGAATGCGGCGGGCGATGCGGCGCCATCGGCCGAGGCATCGCTGAGGTACGCATCGGCGGCGGCGATGGTTTCGAGTGGGCGATCTGCTTCGTAGTGGAGTTGGGCGAGGGCGAGACGCGCGGCCTGTCGGTCGGCGCCGTCTCGTTCGACGGCAACGGCGGCGTAGACCTCGATCGCGGCCTCGGTCTCGCCTTCGTAGCGGAGGCGGGCGGCAGTTTCGGGGTCGGCGCTGGCGGGCGTCGCGGTAGGCGCGGCCCCCGGAGCCGGGGGCGGCGAGCCATCGTCATCGCAGGCGGCGGCAAATCCGCCGATGATCAAGGCGAAAGATGCGATGAGCCAAACCGCGGACGGGCGCTGAAATCGCGGACGAGAACGGGGCATTGAGGCACTCCCGGGGTGTGGCCGGGTGCTTTGACAGGGGTTCAGGGCTAATGCTAGCCTCGATCGAAGAACCCCGCAAACGGGCCGACGGCGGATCATGAACCTGCTACGACTCACGCTCATCGATAACAGAGGCGGCATTAGCTTCGTCGCGCACGGCGAGGCCCTTCCGGCGCTGTTGAAGGCGTGCGCTGGCGACCCGCGGAACATCGACGACCTCCTCGAGCGCTCGGAGCCGCTGTACCAGGGGCTGCGCGAGCGCGTCGCAAACGGACTCGTGATGTTCGATGAGCGCAATACGCCCGGCCACTACGATGCCATCCACGGAGCGCTCGACCATGCGTTGCCCGACGAGTCGCCGGTGTTTCGGGTCGTCGATGAGCCGACGCGCGAGGCCAGCCTGCGACCGGCGAAGGCGGGCGCGATCGTCATCAATCTGCGCGACCGGCGGATCATCCAGCTGCAGAACGCGTACCAGGAGATCCAGCGCGCTGGTCGCGGCCAGGTGTTCGATGGCGAGCGGATGACGGAGAGTACCTTCACCTACCGGCTGCCGAAGGACTGGGCGCTCGTCCCGTAGGCGTGCGCGGCGGAAGATGCCGTATCCTGCTGCCATGAATCAGCCCCTTGAGCGCTGGACGGGGCGTCCCGTCTGGGCCGAGATCGACCTCGATGCCCTCGCGCACAACGTGCGTGTGCTGGCGGATCGCGCGGCGCCGGCGAAGCTGTACGCCGTCGTCAAGGCGAACGCGTACGGGCACGGCGCGATCGGCGTCGGACGGGCGTCGCTCGCGGCGGGAGCTGCCGGTCTCGCGGTGGTGTGCGTCGATGAGGCGGAGGAGTTGCGGCGCGCCGGTATCGATGCGCCGGTGCTGATCGTCGGAGCGACCCATGCGGGAGAGGCCGAGCGCATCGTCGAACTCGGTGTGACGCCGACGGTGACGACGATGGATCTGGCACGGGCGCTCTCGACGTTTGCGTCAGCGCGCGGTGCGACCCAGAAGATACACATCGAGTTGGAGAGCGGGCTGAATCGCAACGGCCTGGAACTCGAGCCGCTCGTCGCGTTCGCGGAGGCCGCGCGCGCGCTGCCCGGCATCGAGATCGAGGGGATCTACACCCACTTTGCCGCGGCGGAAGAAGGCGAGCAGAGCTTCACGCGTGGCCAGTACGATGCGCTGATCACTGCATCATCACGGCTGCCGTGGATTCCGGTGCGTCACTGCTCGGCCTCGGCCAGCGCCCTCTGCGCGCCGGAAATGAGACTCGAGATGGTTCGTGCCGGCATCGCGATCTACGGCTACCATCCGGCGCCGGACTGCGGTACCGAGACGGAGTTGCGGCCGGCGATGACGCTGAAGAGCCGAATCGCGCGGATTATTGATGTGGGGCAAGGCGCGACCGTCGGGTACGGCCGAACCTGGCGCGCCGAACGGGCTTCGAAGATCGCGCTTGTCATGTGCGGGTACGCCGATGGCTACCGGCGAGCGTTGTCGAACAAGGCAGAGGTGCTGGTGCGCGGGCAGCGCGCACCGATCGCGGGCCGCATCGCGATGGATATGTGCATGGCCGATGTCACGGACGTTGCGGGCGTTGTGCCGGACGACGAGGTCGTTATGATGGGCAGACAGGGCGGCGTGTCGGTCGATGCCGATGAACTCGCGGAGATCGCCGATACGATCTCGTGGGAGATGCTGGCGGGGATCCCGGCACGCGTGCCGCGGCTGTATGTTCGCAATGGCGTGGTCGTCGCCGTTACGACGCTGAACGAACGTGTGCCGCAGCCGGTGAACGACGACATTGCGGCGACAACGGTCGCGGCGAAGAACGAGGGATAGCAGAGCCATGCCATCGCAAACACCAAACGTCTTCACGTATCCACGCAACGAACCAGGTACGCAAGGGCACCTGGATCTCATCGAGCCGCTGCGGTCGATGCCGCGTGACGCTGCGGATGCGGTAAAGGGCATCTCGCGCGAGGCCGCGTGCTTCCGCGAGCGCGACGGTCTGTGGTGCATCCAGGAACTGATCGGGCACCTACGGGACGCTGTCGAGGTGTATCACAAGCGGATCTACATGATGTCGACGCAAACTGACCCGATCCTGGAGCCGTACGACCAGGATGCGTTCGCACGCGACCACGGCTATCTGGAGCGCGACATCGACCAAATGGTGCAAGAGATGCGTGAAACGCGTGCCGATACGGTTGCGCTGCTGACGTCGCTCGTCAACTGGAACTGGGCGCGAACGGGACAGCACCTGGAGAGCGGGCGAATGAGCATCCGGCAGATCGTCGAGCATATGGTGGAGCATGAAACGGATCACGTGGCGGAGATCCGGCGGCTGCGCGCGCTGGCGGAGGCTGCTACCGGGTAGAGGTCAACGCAAAGGCGCGAAGGCCGCGCGAGAAGTGTCGATTAGGGGGGAGCGACAGGCTCCCCTTCGGCTCGTCTGTTAGGTCAGGTGGAAGCGGTAGCCGACGTTGCGGACGGTTTCGATGAAGGTGTGAGCGCGGTCTTCAATCTTGCTGCGAAGACGGCGGACATGGACATCGACGGTGCGCGCGCCGCCGTAGAAGTCATAGCCCCAGACGCGGTTGAGCAAGGCCTCGCGCGTGAACACCTTGTCGCGATTCGTCGCGAGGAAGCGGAGGAGTTCGTACTCCTTGTACGTCAGATCAATCGGGCGGCCACCGACGAACACCTTGTAGTTGGCCAGATCGATGTGCAGATCCCCGGCGCGCAGGGTGTTGTCGCTCTCGACGCCGGACTTGAGCCAGATCGCACGCCGGACACGGGCCACGATCTCGTCGGCGAGCGCGGGATAGACGACGAAGTCGTCGAAGCCGATGGAGAAGTCGAGCGTCTGCAGCGTGTCACTTCGCACGACGGCGATCGTCGCGATCTCGGCAGCGAGGTTCGATGAGCGCAGCAGCGTGCGGATGACGGGAGCATCGGGCCGGCCGAGCATGCTGAACAGGAGTACCGAGGGATGCGCGCTGGTCGCGACATCGAGCGCACGGTCGAGTGCGGCGTGGACGACCTCGAACGAGGCGGCCTCGAGGGTCGCGGCGAGCGGCAGCATCTCCTCTGAGGCGTCGACCAGCAGGATCTTGCTCATGTACATCCTCCCCGTATGGCAGGGAGTATAGCGAGCGCCTGTTACGGGCATATGACGCCGGGTTGACGCATGGTGACGCGGCGGGATGTGTTGTTACCCGTCTCCAGCGGGCAAGCATGGGAGTCTGCCGGAGCGGGAAGAAGCTCTGGGCTGGACGAATTGAGTGCTGGCAGGTGCGCGCCTATACTGCGACACCGCAGCGGAACGCACCTACGGAGTACGCCATGAGCATCGATTTCGGCTGGTTCTTGCCTACGATGGGGGACACCGAGACGATCGGGCCACCGACGCGCGAGGCGACGGCCGATTATCTCACGACGGTCGCACGAGCAGCCGAGGATGCCGGTTTCGTCTTCGCGCTGGTGCCGGTGGGTACGACGTGCCAGGACGCCTGGCTGGCGTCGTCGGTCGTGGCGGCGCGGACGGAGAAGCTGAAGTTTCTAGTAGCGATGCGACCGGGCTTCGTCGCGCCAACCGTCGCGGCAAAGATGTCGAACTCGCTGGACCAACTGACACGCGGCCGTGTGCTCATCAATGTGGTCACGGGCGGCTTTCCCGCGGAGCTCGCGGCGGACGGCGACTTCACGGAGCACGACGAGCGGTATGTGCGGACGCAGGAGTTCATGCAGGTCGTGCGCAAGGCGTGGACGGAGCCAAGAGCGTGGGATCACGAGGGCGCGTATTATCACGTCGAGCACGGCAATGTGTTTCCGCGACCCTACCAGCAGCCCTGTCCGCCGTTCTACTTCGGCGGCGCTTCGGATGCGGCGAAGAAGGTTGGCGCGGAGGAGAGCGACGTCTACCTGCTGTGGGGCGAGACTGTGCCGATGGTGCGCGAGCGCATCGCCGACATGCGGGAGCGCGCAGCGGCCATCGGCCGGACGTTGCGCTTCGGCATGCGGATCAATGTCATCGTGCGCGAGACGGATGACGAGGCATACGAAGCGGCTCGCAACCTGATCGCCGACATCCCGGAGCGGTTCCAGGAGATGATGGCGAAGCACATGAGCGGATCGGACTCAGTCGGGGAGCAGCGGCAGCGTCAGCTACAGACCGAATCGGACGAGTGGCTTGGGCCGAACCTCTGGGGTGGCATTGGGAGGGCGCGGCTGGGCGTCGGCACGGCGCTCGTCGGTTCGGGGGAGAGCGTCGCCGCGCGCTTTCGCGAGTACATCGCGGAGGGCATCGACACGTTCATCTTGTCGGGGTATCCGCACCTGGAAGAGGCGCAGCGGTTCGGACGCTACGTGATGCCGCACTTCGCCGGCGAGGCCTCGGTTCCGATGGCGCCCCCGGTCC
>JANPBN010000200.1:0-1528 GCA_031430415.1 Dehalococcoidia bacterium | reverse complement strand
CGGAGCCTGCTCGGGCGCGCCGTCGTGGCGAACGTACACCACCCGCTCGATGTCGATGTCGCGAACGGGCTGCGCGCGGTGCGATCGATCGGCGGGCGCGTGAAGCGCATCGCCTGGTATCCGTGGCACATGCAGCACGTGGTCGCGCGGCGTCTCGACGCGCTGATCTCCGGATCACAGGCATCGGCAGGATTGGTGGAACGCCTGTGGCATCTGCGGCCGGGGCTGATGCATCCGATTTACGACGGCGTGGACATCGAGGCGTTTCATCCGGGCGCGGCAGACCGCACGGAGCCGGGCACGCTGCTATTCGTCGGCAACTCCGAGGATTACAACAAGGGCATCGTGTATCTCTTGCGGGCGATGGCACAGTTGCCGGCGCACACTCGCGCGCATCTGTACGTCGTCGGCGGACCGAGCGGACCGATACGCGTGGCGCCAGCGGAGATCGACCGCCTCGGCATCGCGGATCGGGTGACGGTCATCGGCCGCGTACCGGAGCGCGAACTCGCCGCGTGGTACCGACGGGCGCAGATCCTCGTATCGCCGTCGCTCTATGAAGGCTTCGGCCTGCCTGTGGCGGAGGCGATGGCTTCGGGCACGGCGGTGATCGCCAGCGACGGCGGAGCGCTGCCGGAGTTGGTCGACGATGGTGTGACCGGGCGCGTCGTTCCGGCGGGTGACGTGGAGGCGCTATCGAGTGCGATCGCCGACCTGCTGGCGAAGCCGGAGCGCTGCCGAGAGATGGGCGCTGCGGGACATCGCCGCGTGCTGGAGCGCTTCACGTGGAGCGAGACGGCAATCCGCACGGAGGCGTTGTATCGCGACGTGCTCGAGGCGCGCGGACGCCGCTGACCGGCGACGCGTCGACCAGCGTCGCTTAGCGCAGGCGCTCTTGCCTGCTGCTGGTTTGTCGACGTGTCCGCTCGACCGAACGGAGCGCGAATGTCCCCCTCGCCCGAACCTCGCCGTACGCTGGCGGAATACGCCGCCGCGACGGCAGGCAGAGTGCCTGCGCTACCACGCAAAGGGCGCAGCCAATTCGGCTGCGCCCTGCTTCGTTCATAGTGCGTCGGGCGATTACACGTCGCGGTACTCGCCTTCTCGACCGAAGGGAGATCCAACTCCGCTGGAGAGTGCCCGGTGCTCCGCCGATGTTACACCTCGCGGCACTCGCCTTCGACCGTGCCCTCTCGGAGCGCAGCGGAGATCCAGCTCCGCTGGATAGCTGTGGTTCTTCGCCCACGCCTACACCTCGCGGTACTCGCCCTCAACCGTACCCTCTTCCGCTTGCGCTTCTTCCCCCGTGCCATCGGCGCCCATGCCGTCGGCGCCAGGAGCGCCGCCCTGCGCACCGTAGATCGCAGCGCCGATCTTCTGCATCGCGGTCGAGAGTTCGTCTGTGGCAGAACGGATGCTATCGGCATCACCGGATTGCATCTGACTGCGGACCGCGGCGATCTTACCTTCGACTTCGGACTTGAGGTCTGGTTCGATCTTGTCGGCGTTTTCGCGGATGTTCTTCTCG
>JANPBN010000199.1:0-5729 GCA_031430415.1 Dehalococcoidia bacterium | reverse complement strand
GCACGAGTGCGCGAAGCAGGCGGAAACGTGGAGCGGCCAGGTCGCGGGGCAGCCGTCGTTCTTCGATGGCATTGCGGCGCATGCCGCGTCGTCGTCGCTGCCGGGAGCGCTGGGGAGCGACATCGACCGCGGCGTGGCGGCGGCGAACGAGGCGTACGCGGCCTTCGCGCGCTACCTGCGCGAGACGTACATGACGCAGGCGACGGAGCGTGAAGGGGCGGGACGGGAGCGCTACGCGATCCTCTCGCGGCAGTGGAACGGCGTCGATCTCGATCTCGACGAGACGTACGCGTGGGGCTGGGAGGAACTGGGCCGCATCGACCGCGAGATCGTGGCGACGGCGGCGAAGATCGCACCGGGGGCCACGGTGGCCGATGCACGCCGTCTGCTTGAGTCCGACCCGGCCCGTTCGATCGAGGGCGCCGATGCGTACCAGGCGTGGCTGCAGCAGATCCACGACGAAGCGCTCGACCAACTCGACGGCGTCCACTTCGACATCGACCCGCGGATCAAACGCATGGAAGTGATGATCCCGCCGCCCGGAGGCGCGCTGGCGCCGTACTACAGCGGGCCTTCGGAGGACTTCTCGCGTCCGGGGAGGACGTGGTTCCCGATCGGCACACGCACGCGCTTCCCGAAGTGGAGCGAGGTGACGACGGCATACCACGAAGGCGTGCCAGGGCATCATCTGCAGGTGGGCGCGACGCGCTGCCTCGATCTGTCGCGCTTCCAGCGCATCTCGACGTTCGTCAGCGGCCATGGCGAGGGCTGGGCGCTGTACGCGGAGCGGTTGATGGCTGACCTGGGGTACCTCGAGAATCCGGACTACTACATGGGCATGCTGAGCATGCAAGCGCTTCGAGCCGTGCGCGTGATCGTCGACGTGGGGATGCATCTCGCGCTGCCGATCCCGGCGGACGCGGCGTTCCATCCGGGCGAGGTCTGGAACCACGATCTGGCGGTCGACTTCATCGTCGAGAAGACGGGGTTGTCGCGCGAGTTCATGACGAGCGAGATCGTGCGTTACCTGGGGTGGCCGGCGCAGGCGATCAGCTACAAGGTCGGCGAGCGCCGCTGGCTGCAGGCGCGCGACGACGCCAAGCGCCGCGAGGGCGGGGCGTTCGACCTCAAGCGCTTCCACACGCGCGCCCTCGGCCTCGGTCCAATGGGACTGGCGCAGCTGGAGACGGAGCTGGCGCGGGCAGGGTAGACGCAGCCGTACCCAATGCGTACCCAGTAAGGGATATACTGGCGGCATGACGACGCAGCGGCGACGACGGCGAAGCCCGGGACAGGGAAGCATCCGCAAACGCGCGAACGGGACGTGGGAGGCGCGGATCACGATCGCGCGTGTCGCGCGGTCGTTCTACGGCCGCACCCGCGCCGAAGCGCTCGCGCAGATCGCGTCCGCGTCGCCGCGGGCAGGTCGCGCGGACTGGTCCGAGAAGGGGTTGCGGGAACTCGCCCTCGCGCAGGGCATTACGGCGGGGAGTTGGCGGAAGCTGGGGATGGCAGCGCCGTTCTGGCCGAAGGACCTCGATCCCGAGGACTTCGTCGCATTGATCGAAGACGCGGACACACCGGCTGTTGACTAGGCGCGTCGTCGTCGATACCAGCGCGATCAGTGTCCTTCTCGCAGGCCGCACCGGCTACCGCACGTACGAGCGCCGCCTGGGAGACGTGAACTTCGTATCCGTGGTCACGCTGGCCGAACTGCTCCGCGGAGCGTACTCATCGAGTTGGGGCAGCGAGCGCACCGACACGATGCGGGCGTTCGTTGGCGAACGGTTCGTGGTGCTGACGTTGGATGAGGCCGTTGCCGAAGTGTGGGCGGAGCTCGTCGCCGCCTGCGTGCAAAACGGGTACGTGCCGAGTGCCAACGACGCGTGGATCGCCGCCACGGCCGTCGTCGCCGCGTGCCCGATTCTGTCGGCCGATGACGACTTTCACCAGATCGCGCGCCACTATCCGCGGCTGGACGTGATCGCCTGACCCACGCAACTGCTGTCGCGTCGCGGCGGGCAGCGCTCTCAGTCGCGGGAGATGCGGACGCGGCGGTGGGGCTCACGGCCTTGGCTCTGGGAGGCGAGGTTGTAGCGCTGCGCCATCTGGTGTTGCAGGCGGCGGATGTAGGCGTTCTGCGGCGTCAGTTCGGCCTCTTCGTCTTCGCCGTTTAGCACGCCCGTGATCGCGTCCTCGGTCTCCTGCATGACGTGCGTCATGGCACCGCCGCCGTTTTCGCCAGGGCTCTCGCGGGGGATGTCCGCTTCGCGGGGCAGGCCCACGCCATCGCGGGGGAGCCCCACGCCGAACTCGGCCATGGACAGCAGGCCTTGCTCCATCTGCGAGACGGTATTCGTCTTGAGGACGTAGAGCGGGATGCCGCGCGCCTCCGCATCTCGTAGCGCTTGCGGCTTGCGGCGGAAGTACGTGCGCAGCGTCATGACGGTGTCCGCGTCGCTCAGCTCTTCGGCGATCGCCGCGGGCGAATGGGTCTCGCGGATCGCCTGCTCGAGGCGCTTGCGGGAGATTCCGAAGGGATAGATGCGCCGAAAGGGCGCGTCGAACGCCTCAGCGTTCACCGCTACATCGCTAGCCGGGGCGGCGCGCCTCTCTGCTGCGCCGTGCTGGCGGCCGGCGGGCGTGCGTTCGGCGCCAAACGCCGCTTCGAAGCCACGATCGCGGCGAAGGGGACCGCCGCGGCCCATGCGCCCGCCGCCGCCGTTCGGAGCGATCGGCCGCGGCAGCGCGATGACGCGAATCTCGCCATCGCTGCCGAGTTCGCGGACTTCGGCCGGCATCTTGTAGCCGCGGAGCATTGAGTCGACGATCTCGGCAACATCGCCGTGGACAGCGACGCGGTCCCAGCTCTGGATTTCGACGACGATGTCGAACGTGGGCGGCGCCTTGCGTTCGAGGATCGACTTCTGGGTGCCGCGGCGGCGCGCTTCTTCATCGCCCAGCGTGACGGATTGGATGCCGCCGACGAGGTCGGAGAGCGTCGGATTCATGACCAGGTTCTCGAGTTCGTTGCCGTGCGCGGTGGCGACAAGCATGACGCCCCGCTCGGCGATCGTACGGGCGGCGGCGGCCTCGAGTTCGGTGCCGATCTCGTCGATGACGATGACCTCGGGCATATGATTCTCGACGGCCTCGATCATGACGGCGTGCTGCTGCGCGGGCGACGGCACCTGCATCCGGCGCGCCTGGCCAATGGCGGGGTGGGGGATGTCGCCGTCACCGGCGATCTCGTTCGAGGTGTCGACAATGACGACGCGCTTGTTCTCTTCGTCGGCGAGCACGCGCGCGACCTCGCGCAGCATGGTCGTCTTGCCGACACCCGGCCGGCCGAGCATGAGCATGCTCCGGCCTGTCTTGATGAGGTCTTCGATCACGCGAATCGTGCCGAAGACAGCACGCCCGACGCGGCAGGTCAGTCCGACGATGCGGCCGCGACGGTTGCGGATGCACGATATGCGGTGCAACGTCCGCTCGATGCCGGCGCGGTTGTCGGCGCCGAACTCGCCGATGCGCGCGACGACGTAGTCGATGTCCTCGGCAGTCACCTCGGTGTCGGCGAGGCGGGCCTCGCGGCCGGGGTAGCGCGCCTCTGGGCGGCGACCGAGATCCATCACGATCTCCAGCAACTCGAAGTTGTCATCGCGCTGCTTGAGAGGACCGCAGATGTGCGGAGGCAGGGCATCGAGCAGCAGTTCGAGGTCGTCGGTGATGATGCGTTGCACGCTCAGCTGTTCCCCCTTATCCAAATGTCGTTTGTACGACGGCGGGGACCGTCTTGGGTGCCTTCACCGGACGCACCGTTCGGCGGGCCAGCACGGTGTACTGCTCGCCGGCCGTGAAGCCGCGCGCTTCGAGCCGCTCGCGGACGCCCGGCTGATGCTCCGGCACCAGTGCATAGAGCGTCGGCCGGTTCTGCAGCTTGTGCAGGGCGGCATCGAGCGCTGCATCGGTCGCTTCGGGCGTGGCGGCGATGTCGAAGCGGCCGATATCGCCATCTCCGGCGATGCGCACGGAGGCGGTGACGCGACCGTCATCCTCGAGCACCCAATGCGCGGTGCGCCCGAGGGACTCCTGCACCGACGACCATTCGCCGAACGTAGCGGCCTCATAGCGGCGCACCTGCTCCGGCACTGCTTCGTTAAAAAGCTGGAAGAGTGGGTAGAGATCAGGCTTGGCGCGGCGGCGCAACGATGGCGGAGGGATGTCGATGGCGATGTCCGATGTCGCGGCGCGATACACCGTTTCGTTCCTGTACGGCGCGAAGGCGCACCGCGTGGCGGCCTCGATGTCGCTGTTCCCAGAGGGAAGGCGCAGGAAGATCTTGAACGCGCCGGCGCGGCCCGCGGCATCGGTCACTTGATCGAGCAGGCTGAGGAGGACGCCGCTATCGCCGCCGTCCGCATCGATCAGGCAGTCGATCTCCCACGCCAGCTTGCCGCTGCGCTTGCGCGCGGAGACGAGGCCCCGGAGCGTCGGCCCTTTGACGCTGATGAAGGTATGGCGACCGGTCGCGAAGCTGAACCACTGCTCGAACGCGGCCTCCAGCGGCGACGGCGAATCCAACGTGCCGACGCGGTCGAGTGTCATCGCGGCGTTCGCATAGACGCGGCCGTCGTAGGAAACGAGGGCAACGAGATCCGTCGGCAAGACGGTGCGCGCGGTAGAGGTCATGCGGTACCGCTCCTGCAGACATTGTAGCGAAGCGGAGGGCGCGCGTGGGGGCCGCTGGCTTGCGGGAATCCGCGCGAGGCATAGCGGCGGAACCCCTACTTCGAAGCGCCTTCACCCGGGGAGGCGTACGCGGCGGCCATTGCCACGAAGAGGGCGTGGAAGCGGGGGTCGGCCGTGAGTTCGGGGTGGAACGATGTCGCGAGCAGCCCGCTCTCCCGAGCCGCAACGATTGTGCCGTCATCGAGCGATGCGAGCACATCGACGCCGGGGCCGGCGACGCGGATGCCGGGGGCGCGGATGAAGACGGCGTGGAACGGCCCGCCTTCCATACCCGCGACATCGAGGTCAGCCTCGAAGCTGTCGAGCTGGCGGCCGAAGGCGTTGCGGACGATGTCGATGTCCATCAGCGCCAGGTTCGGGCGATCGAGGTCCGTCGCGGTCTTCGCCAAGACGATAGCGCCGGCACAGGTGCCCCAGATCGGCAATCCGGCCGCACCCAATGTCCGGATCGGCTCACGCAGCTCGTAGATGTCCAGCAGCCGTGTGATCGTCGTGCTTTCGCCGCCCGGGATGATCAGCGCATCGATGCCGAGGAGCTGCGCGGGCAGACGGATCTCCGTCGCTTCGACGCCGAGGGAGTCGAGCATGGCGATGTGCTCGGCGAAGTCCCCTTGTAACGCGAGTACGCCGATTCTGGGTGACGTGGACATGGCTGCATGATATCGGGCGCGGTGCGCGCCGCTTGCGTGTGGGCGGAGGCGGCATAAGCTGGACGCATGCGGATTGCCCTCATCGGACAAGCGGCATTTGGAGAAGCGGTGTTTCGCGCACTGCGGGAGGCGGGCGAAGAGATCGTCGCCGTCTCGTCGGTGCGGGGGGCGGCGGAGCGTCCGGACGCGCTGTGGACCGCGGCGAGCGAGGCCGGCGTGCCCGTGTTCTCGACGGGACGGCTGAAGAAGCCGGACGTGGCTGCGGCATATGCGGCGACGCAGCCGGATCTCGCGGTGATGGCGTTCGTGACGCACATCCTGCCGGAG
>JANPBN010000198.1:0-1759 GCA_031430415.1 Dehalococcoidia bacterium | reverse complement strand
GGGGATGCTCGAGGTGGTGATGGGCAATTGGGACAACGCAGAACGGTACATGGAACTGGCGCTCGACGTGGCGCTGCGCCTCGAGTCGCCGCCTTGGATCGCCCGCACGCACCATGACTACGCGCGCATGTTGCTCGCGCGCGGCGCCGCCGGCGACCGCGAGCGCGCACTCGCGCTAAACGCCGAGGCGCTGGCGACGGCGCGCGAGCTGGGGATGCGCAAGGTCGCCGCCGACTGCGAGCGGCTGCTCGCGGAGGCCTAACAGCGGCAACTGGAGGGTGGTTCGCGCATGGAGATTCCAGACATCGACCAGCAGGTGCGGCGCCGCGTCGGTTCTGCGCCGGAGCCGCGTGAGTTCGGCTCCGTGCAATGGGCGGTGCGTGAAGGCGAACCGCCGGGCGCCGAGACGACGTTCGGCCTTGCCACGTTCATTGCGGGCAGCAGCAATGCCGAGCATACGCATCCAAACGCCGAGGAGGTGGTGTACGTGCTGGAGGGTGAGGTGACACACACGCTCGGCGATCAGCGCGTCACGCTGCGCGCCGGCGACCTCATCGTCGTCCCGCGGGATGTGCCGCACCGGCTGATCAACGAAACGGCCGCGGAGATGCGGGCCATCATCGTATTCTCGTCACCGGACCGGCTCTTCGTGCCGACGGGTGAGGGCGGCTGATCGCCGACGCTACCCAGCCTTCGGGTGGACGACGAGCACGGGCGCGACGCCGGATCGCACGACCTTCTCCGTCGTCGATCCGAATATCACGTGCAGCAGCCCGGTTCGGCTGTGCGTCGCCATGACGATCACGTCGGGCTGCATCTCGGTGGCGACATCGATGATCAGCTGAGCGGCGTCATTGGAGATGTGCGCCTCGACCGCGATGCTTCCAGCGCCGCCGACGCGCTTGGCGGTGTCCGCAAGGTAGTTCTCGAGGTCGTGCCGCTTGCGGGCGAACGCCTGGTCCTTTGACTCGGCGTAACGCGGCTCGCCGAGATCTGCGACGAACGGCGTGTTGGCCCCGAACGCGTCCGCGCCCGTGCCAACGACCCGCCGCCGGACGCCCCGGTGCTGAAGGCGCCCGCTCGGCTCATCGGCAACGCCGAGGAGCACGAACTCGGCACCGGGCAGGGCGGCCATGCGCTGGAGCATCGGCAGGGTGGCTTCGGCGAATGGCGTGCCATCGAATGTTGCGAGGATCTTCACCGGGCTTCCTCCTTTGGACTCGTGGGCGGATTCCCGCCTTCGAGTCCTGCGCCTTCGGCCG
This sequence comes from Dehalococcoidia bacterium, assembly GCA_031430415.1. Lineage (GTDB taxonomy): Bacteria > Chloroflexota > Dehalococcoidia > DSTF01 > JACRBR01 > JANPBN01. Next base: position 497 of record JANPBN010000198.1, on the reverse strand, counting down.
TCACGGCCGCTCGTGGCGCGTTAGAATCGCAGCATGGCACATCTTGCGCTTACGGTGCCCCGGGACGGCGACATCGCCGAGATCGCGCTGGCGGACGCGCCGTTGAGCGCCGACACGCTCGCCGCGCTCGATCACGCCGCCGCGGCTTTCCACGACGACGCTTCCGTGCTGACGGTCCTCCTGACGGGCAGCACGGCGTTCGCGACGGCGATGCTTGCCGGGCCGGCGCCGGCACTGCCGTTTCGCCGCCTCGAACTGCTCGGCCCTCCGGTCATTGCCGTGATCGAGGGCGAGGCATCGGGCGCGGGCCTCGAATTGGCGCTGGCCTGCGACCTGCGCGTCGCATCCTCTACGGCGACGTTCTCGATGCCGCAGGTGGCCGCGAGCGCCGTGCCCTCGCTCGGAGGCACGCAGCGATTGCCACGCGTCGCCGGCCGCGCGGTCGCCAGCGCAATGATCCTGCTCGGTTCGACGCTGTCCGCAGAGGAGGCGCACGG
>JANPBN010000197.1:0-2680 GCA_031430415.1 Dehalococcoidia bacterium | reverse complement strand
CTGCCCGATGACTTTCCCGACACCCGCGGCGTCGCCGCAGCCCCGTGGTGGCGCGAGGTGCACGGCGCGGACTGGCGCCATCCCGATGGTCCGCAGTCGTCCCTCGACGACGCGCGCATGCAGCATCCCGTCGTCGAGCGATGATTGCGGGCCATCGGGATGGCGCCAGTCCGTGCCGGGCACCTCGCGCCACCACGGGGCTGCGGCGACGCCGCGGGTGTCGGGAAAGTCATCGGGCAGGAGGCCACCGAAGACGAAGGACCAGCCGTACTTCTCGGCGTCGGTGGCGTGGCCCGTGGCGTCGGCGAAGGCGGCGAACTGCGCGTTCGTGACGGCGGTCTCGGCGAGCCAGAAGGGGCGCAGCGTGACCTCGCGTACGGGGCCTTCGCCGTCTTGCGGATAGCCGACGGTGGGGTCGCCGTTGCCCATGAGGAATCGGCCGCCGGGAAGGAGCACCATGCCTTCGGTGCTGCCCACGCGGGGCGGAGCCGCGCCCGCGCGGGGCGGGGCTACGGGCGCATCGTCGCGCTGCGGGCGGTCGTGTGACGGCGCGCAGCATGCGGCGTCGTGTGAGGACGCGTTGTCGTCAGCGCACATGCGCTACTGCCGGGCCAGTTCGATCTCGGCTTCCTGCTCGAGATCGCGCGGCGGTTCGGCGCCGGTGAGGTCGACGACGACGCACTTGATCGTGCCGGTGAACACGTACGGCGAGCGATAGTCGTCGGTGACGGGGTTGCCGCCGTCCTGTCCGCATTGGAGGCCAGAGCCGAGCGCGAAGAGGAACGGCACCGTGCGCGGCAGCTCGCCTTCGCCGACGACGCTGCCGTTGATGTAGAGCTTGACGATGCCGCCGGGGCCGAAGGGCGCCTTACCGGTTTTCTCGAAGCCCATCGCGAGCGTGCTTGCGCCGGACGGCACCGGCACGTCGGACGTGATCGTCTGGCGCCATTTGTCGAGGAAGTTGTAGGTGTAGCAGAGGCGTCCGTTTCGGACGTAGAGCGAGTAGCCGCCGAAGCGTCCACCATCGGCGAGCAGCACGCCCTCGGCCCCGCCGTCGGGGATGACGACATCGGCGACGATCTTGTGCGAGCGGTTCTTCGTGTTGGCGGATGCGGCGGCTTCGATGACGGCCTCGCTCGGGTAGTAGGTGAAGCGACGCTGGCCGGCGGTGAGGCGCGGCCGGCCGAGCGCGCGGCCGACGCTGCGGGCATCGAGCGGGAGCACCTGGTAGCGGCCGGCTTCCGCCCACCAGACGGCCTGCATCTCCTTGAGTTTCTCCGGATATTCGGTGGCGAGATCGTGGGCCTCTGATACGTCCTTGTCGACGTGGTACAGCTCCCAGCGGTCCTCATCGAACGGACGCGAGGGATCGGTGACGCCGTCGTAGATCATGCCCTCGGTGCCGTGATAGACGACGGCCTTCCAGCCGTCGTGGTAAATGGCGCGGTTGCCGAGCATCTCGAAGTACTGCGTCTTGCGCGTGGCGGTGGCGGTGGGCTCCTTGAGGCTGGCGGCGAAGCTGGCGCCCTGGATCTCGGACTGTGCGACGCCGCGGATCGCATCCGGGCGCTCAATGCCGATGAGGTCCATGATCGTCGGCGTGATGTCAACGGCGTGGATGTACTGCTCGCGCACCTCGCCCTTGGCACCGATGCCGTCGGGCCAATGGATGATGCAGGGGTCGGCGATGCCGCCTTCGTGCACCTCGCGCTTCCAGCGCTGGAACGGCGTGTTGCCGGCCCAGGCCCAGCCGTACGGGTAGTGGTTGAACGTCGAGGGGCTGCCGAGTTCATCGATGCGCTTGAGGTTCTCTTCGACCGATTCGGGAACGCGGTTGAAGAAGAACGCCTCGTTGAGCGAGCCGTGCGGGCCGCCCTCGGCGCTGGCGCCGTTGTCGGAGATGAGCACGGTGATCGTGTTGTCGAGTTCGCCGATCGATGTGAGGAAGTCGAGCACACGGCCGATGTGGTGGTCGGTGTGGGTGATGAAGCCGGCGAAGACCTCCATCATGCGCGCGTAGAGGCGGCGTTCGTCATCGCCGAGGGTGTCCCAGGCGGGGATCCAGTCGGGGCGCGGCGTGAGGTCGGTGCCGGCGGGCATGATGCCCATGGCGCGCTGCTGCTCGAAGACCTTGTCGCGCGCGGCGTCCCAGCCCATGTCGAACATGCCAGCGTACTTGTCGGCCCACTCCTTGCGGAGGTGGTGGGGGGCGTGTCCGGAGCCGGTGCAGATGTTGAGGAAGAAGGGCTTGTCGCGCGCGCCGTTGCGGAGATCCGAGACGAACTCGATCGCGCGATCGGCGAGATCCTCGGTCAGATGGTAGCCCTCCTCGTAGGTGCGAGGAACGGGGATCTGGTGGTTGTCGTAGACGAGTTCGGGCTCCCACTGGTTGGTGTCGCCGCCCATGAAGCCGTAGAAGCGCTCGAAGCCGCGGCCGAGCGGCCAGCGATGCTTGCTCGCGGCCATGTTCATCTCGGAGTGCGGTGTCAGGTGCCACTTGCCGACGGCGAAGGTTGCGTAGCCGTGGGGCAGGAGCATCTCGGAGAGGAAGCCGTTCTCGAACGGGATCTCGCCGTTGTAGCCGGGGAAGCCGCTGGCGTTCTCGACGATGCTGGCCATGCCGTTGGAGTGATGGTTGCGGCCGGTGAGGAGGCAGGTGCGCGTCGGCGAGCAGAGCGCG
>JANPBN010000196.1:0-11267 GCA_031430415.1 Dehalococcoidia bacterium | reverse complement strand
CGGGCATCGCCACCCTCGACGCAGTGACCGAGGTCAAGAACTTCACGACCGTGTCCGACCTCACGCAGGAGGTGACCGGCTCGCTGTCCGTCACCCGCGCAACAGCCGGCGGAAACTCGGCGTACCTGCTCGACGCGAAGGGCGGGCGCGTACTGCGCGTTCCGCTCGATGGCAACGAGGCGCCCGAAACAATCCTCGAAACCGGCGCGCTCGGCGGCGTCATCACTTCGGGGCGGCCCGTGCAGATCGCCTGGGCCTCCGGCCTGACGACGCCAGGCCTGCTCATCGTCGACGATGGCCGCCAAGCCTTCGCCTACTTCCCCGACACCGATTCGCTGCCACTGACCGTACGCGGCGCAGACGAACTGGGCTCGGTGGACGCCATCACCGCCGCTGGCCGCAACCTCTACGTGCTCGATGTCCAGGGCGCCCAGGTCTGGCGATACCTGCCCGGACAGGGCGGCTTCGACAGCGAACGCACCGGCTTGCTCGATGGCGCGGATCTCGAGAACGCCACCGAACTCGCCGTCGGGCAGGATGTCTACATCCTCGACTCGAAGCTTGGCATCCGTCGCTTCGTCGGCAAGGCCGAGGCCTCGTTTCCGCTCGCCGGCATCGATCGCCCGCTGATGTCGCCGGCGTCGCTCTCGGTGCTGCCCGGCTCCAACCGGATCATCGTCGCCGACCGTGGCAACAAGCGCGTCGTCGTCGCCTCGGCCGAGGGCGCCTTCATCCGCCAGATCGTCTCTCCTGCATTCACCGACCTCCGCGCCGTCTCCGTCGACGAAGGCACCGGCACCCTCTACGTCCTCAACGGCGACACCCTCCTCAGCGCCCCCTTCCCCCCGTAGGGAGGCGGTGTGAGGTCGGATGTCGGATATCGGGGCGGGTATCCTTCTCGAATGCATGACTGGCAGTACCCAACGGCAGTTGAAGTGGTGTGGCCGTACACATTGATCGTCACGTTCGAGGGCGGCTCGCGGCGACGCGTCGACTGCACGAACGCTCTCGTCGGGCCAATATTTGCCCCACTTCACGATCCGCTGTACTTCGCGCGCGCCCGCTTCAGCGAGGATGCCAATACCGTCGAATGGCCTAACGGCGCGGACCTAGCTCCCGAGTTCCTGTGGGAAACCGGCGTTGAGGTGGTAGCGCCGAGCGCGTAGCACGGTCACTCACGACTCCTCGACTTCCGGGCCTTTCGCCGCAAGTCAGCAGCCCATGCTCGCGGGACGCGATCGGGTGGCGTGTGGTAACCCTCTGCCCAACCGACGAGGCGGGCACTTGGAGTGCAGATCGTCGCAGCTAAGTCCCAAAGCGCCATCATCGCCCGATCCAACGCCCGGTTGTAGCCCGTGTCGAACGAGACATCTACGTAATCCTCGCTGTAGTAATACTGAGTAGAGCCCAACCGAGCATCGCGGTACCTTGGCGGGTCGTACATGGGCGTGTCGCCCTCGGGCCGTTTCATGATTGGCGTGTGCGTGAGGTGATAACGCGCCAAAGCACTCCGACGGTACGCCGTAAGGAGTCGCGCGCACCGTTCGTCGAATTCGTCGGCTTGGACACGCTTCAACCGAAAATATTGCACTGCCAGCATCGACATGTCGAACAAGCCGTCGTCACGGGCCTTCATTATGAGTCCCAGCGCGGAAAATCCAGACGGCGTAACATGGGGATCCTCTGGCGGTACGCCCCGGCGTTCGTCACCTCATAGATCTGGAACACGGCTCTGGGCTCACGGATTCTCCCCGAACGCAGGTCAGTGGTGCGTACATACCAGGGCAGCCCGTTTCCCATACCCCAGCCCGGCGGATGGAGATAGTCGGGTCCATCGAGCAGTTTTGACGCCAACTCGCTCGCAACAAGGCGGCGCTGGAGCCGTTAAGCAGCGGCACGCTGAAGCGTGCACTCGATTGGAGGGGCGGATAACCGGTCCACGCGCCCACTACGCGCCCGGCCGCGTGATCGCGCCCTCGCTCGCGCTGGAGACCAGCGCGGCATACTTCGCCATGACGCCGGTCGTGTAGCGCGGCGCCGGGGCGCGCCAATCGCGCAAGCGTGCCTGTATCTCGTCGTCCGTGATCTCGACAACGAGCCGGCGGTTCGGGATGTCGAAGCTGATCGTGTCGCCCTCGCGCACGGCGGCGATGGGGCCTCCGACGAACGCCTCGGGCGCGACGTGCCCAGCCATCAGGCCGCGCGTCGCGCCGCTGAACCGGCCATCCGTCAGCAGCGCCACCGTCTCGCCCATGCCCTCGCCGACGATCGCCGACGTGACGCCGAGCATCTCGCGCATGCCGGGGCCACCCTTCGGTCCTTCGTAGCGAATGACGACGACATCACCCGGCTTAATCTCGTGATGCGTCACCGCCGCCATTGCGTCTTCCTCGCGGTCGTAGACACGCGCGGGCCCACGATGCGTCAGGCGCTCGTGTCCCGCCACCTTCACGACGCAGCCCTCCGGCGCCAGGTTGCCCTTGAGAATCACGAGGCCGCCCGTCTTCTTCAGCGGATCCGCCAGTGGGCGCACCACGTCCTGCCCCGGCGTCTCCACCGCCGTCGCCGCCTCCTCGCCGAAGCTGCGCCCTGTCGGCGTCTGCTGCGCCGGATCGACGTAGCCGCCCTCGACGAGTCGCGCGGCAACGAGGTGCGTGCCGCCCGCGCGATCGAGATCAGCCTGCACGTAGCGGCCTCCGGGCCGGAGATCCGCGAGCAGTGGCGTCCGCGCGCTCACGATGTCGAAGTCGTCGATGTCGAGCGGCACCCCCGCCTCGCGCGCCAGCGCCAGCAGGTGCAAGACGACATTCGTCGATCCGCCCGTCGTCGCGGCCGCGGCGATTGCATTCTCGAAGGCCGCGCGCGTCAGAACGTCCCGCGGACGAACGTTACGGCGTAGCACGTCCATGACGAGTTCACCCGACCGAACGCCCACGTCGTCCATGCGCGGGTCGACGGCTGGCACGCCCGCGTTGCCGAGCGCCGACAGGCCCAGGAACTCCATCGCCAGCGCCATCGTATTCGCGGTGTACTGCGCGCCACAGGCGCCCGGCCCTGGACACGCCGCATGCTCCAGCCGATCCAGATCGGCGTCCGACATCGTTCCGGCAGCGTTCGCGCCGATGCCCTCGAACACGTCCTGCACCGTCACGTCGCGCCCGTCGAACGTCCCCGGCAGGATCGATCCGCCGTAGACGATGATGCCGGGGATGTTCAGCCGCGCCAGCGCCAGCGACGCCGCCGGGATCGTCTTGTCGCAGCCGACGAGGCACACCAGCGCATCGAACATATACCCGCGCGTGCACAGCTCGATCGAATCAGCGATCAGTTCGCGCGAGATGAGCGACGTCTTCATGCCCTCCGTGCCCATGGTGATACCGTCGCTGATCGCGATCGTGTTGAACTCCATCGGCGTGCCACCCGACTTGCGGATGCCCACGGCGACCTTCTCCGCGAGCAGCCGCAGATTGAAGTTGCAGGGCATTGTCCCGATCCACGTGTTGGCAATGCCGATGATCGGCTTTTCGATGTCTTCGCGCGTGAATCCAATGCTGTAGAAGTACGAGCGAGCGGCGGCCCGGTCGCGGCCGTCCGTGATCGTGCGCGAGTTGTGCTTCGGGTCGAACGTCATCAGGGATTCGCCTCTCGCTGGATCGGTGATCTATCGGTCGCCGACGTAGTAACAGACAGCCTAACGAGCGAGGGGCGAGCAGGCCAATATGACGAACAGGGCCACCGATGCGTATCATCTCGGCATGCCAAAGACCCAGGCTCTCACGATCGCGCTGGAAGACGGCCGCACCGTCTCGGCCGTACGCCACGGGCCGAAGGCCGGGCGTCGATGGACGGTCGTCTACGCTCCGGGCGCCGGCGCGAACATCGACGACCCATTCGGCGTCTACCTCTGCGAGATGCTCGCCGAGCGAGGCGCGACCGGCGTGCGCTTCCAGTTCCCGTTCCAGGAGGCCGGCAAGAGCGGCCCCGACCGGCCGCCCGTCCTCGAAGCGACCTGGCGCGCGGTCATCGAAGCCGTGCACACGGCCGCTGGCAAGCTCTGCATCGGCGGCCGGTCGATGGGCGGCCGCATCGCCTCGATGGTGCACGCCTCCGGCGTGAAGTGCGACGCCCTCGCCCTGTTCGCGTATCCGCTGCACGCACCCGGCAAGCCCGATCAGCAACGCACGGAGCATCTGCCATCGATCCGCGCCCGCACCTTATTCGTCTCCGGCACGAACGACGCCTTCGGCACGCCGGACGAACTCGCCGCCGCCGCCTCGCTCGTCAAGCGCTCGAAGCTGCATCTCCTCGATGCCGCAGACCACGGCTTCGCCGTCCCAAAGCGCACCGGCCGCACGAAAGCTGACATATACGCCGAAGCGGTGAACGTCACCGAGAAGTGGTTGAGTATTCGGTGAATTGGTAGCGCAGGCACTCTTGCCTGCCCGGCCGCCCGGTTCAAACCCGCAGCGACCGCACGGTGTTGGTCGTGGGATCGTTGTTCGTGATTTTGCGAGGCAGGGCAGCCGCTAGCCCAGCGCGTCCTTGATCTTGCCCATGAGACCGCGATCTTCCTGCGGCTTCACCGTCGTGCCCATCGACTCGGCGAGCTTCTTGAGCAGATCCTTCTGCTCCTTCGACAGCCCCTTTGGCGTGACGACGTTCGCGCGCACGATCATGTCGCCGCGGCCGTTCGCCCGGAGATGCGGCACGCCCAGGCCCCGCACGACGAACACCTCGCCCGTCTGCGTGCCCGAAGGGATCCGCAGAGTGTGCGGCTCGCCGTCGATGGTCGGCACCGGGATCTCGTCGCCCAGCGCCACCTGCGCAAAGTTGAGGTCGAGGTCGAGTATCAGGTCATCTTCGTCGCGACGAAAGATGTCGTGGGGCTTGACGTTGATCTGCAGGTAGAGGTTGCCGCGCGGCCCGCCGGCGTTACCGATCTCGCCCTCGCCCGTCAGGCGCATCTGGGAGCCGTTGTCGACGCCGCCCGGGATCTTCACCGAGAGTTTTCGCTTCTTCTTCTCGCGGCCGATGCCTCGGCAATTCTTGCACGGCGTCCCGACGATGCGGCCCTCGCCGCGGCACCGGTCGCACATCGCGACATTGACGAACTGCCCGAAGATGCTCTGCTGCGTGCGCCGCAGTTCGCCCGAGCCACCGCATGTCGGACATCGCTCCGGTTCCGTGCCTGGCTCGGCGCGCAGGCCGTTGCACACGGTGCAGATCTCCGCGGACTGCACCTCAATGTCGCGGTCCACGCCAAACACCGCCTCCTCGAAGGCGATCGTCAGCGACCGGCGGACGTCAGCGCCCCGCTGCGGGCCGCGCTGTCCGCGTCCCTGGGCGCCACCGAAGAACGCATCGAAGATGTCGCCGAGGCCACCGAATCCGAACCCCTCGAAGCCGCGCGCGTACGGATTGTCGCCGCCTGCCGCCGCGGCGTGCCCGAAGCGATCGTACATGGCGCGCTTGTCCGGGTCAGAGAGGACTTCGTACGCCTCGTTGACTTGCTTGAAGCGCGACTCCGCCCCGTCATCCTGGTTGCGGTCAGGATGGAACTGCATCGCGAGCCGGCGAAACGCCTTCTTGATCTCGTCCGCGCTCGCCGTCCGAGCGATGCCGAGGACGTCGTAGTAGTCCTGTTTCTGGTCGGTAGCCATGAAATCCCGTGAATGCCTGCGTTCGCCAGTCGAAACATTGTAGCGTGCCTGTCGCGGGCCGGAACACGACGTGCGATCGGCGCGCGCTCCGGCACCGCCCGCGATATCACGATCCGCGGCTGAGCAATTGACGGCTCACCGCGACGGACGTAGCCTGTACCGCACGGTCAGCACTGAGGTGAATCCATGAACGAGACAACAACCGCCCCCGTCCGCGACAAGGCGACGCTCCGAAGCGAGCTCGAATCCACGCACGCGGCGTACCGCGAGCTTATCGGGCGGATCTCCCTCGAGAAGTGGACCGCCCAGAGCGCCAACGCGGGGTGGACCTGCGGACAGCTTGCCTGGCATCTGGCGTCGAGCCCGAAATTCATCGCCGGCATCGTCGAGAATGCCCGAAAGGGCAAAGGGACGAACCCGCCCGGGTTCCTCGTGCCCCTCGCCTTCAAGGCCAACGAATTCCTCGTGCGCCGCAACTCGCGCAAGGCCACGCCCGAGTCCGTGCTCGCCGACTACGACGCGGCCCAGGCGCGCCTCCTTGGCCTGCTGGACAGCTTCGAGGACCGCGAGTTCGCCCTCAGCGCTACGAACTTCGGCCAGACGAAGACCATCAGCCAGATGCTCCAGGGTTCCGCCGAGCACTTCGCCGAACACGACCCAGAGATCCGGTCAGTGCTCTAGCCGCGTGTAGCGCCCAGATCCCGTTTCAATGATCGTGCCCGAGTTTCGTTGCTAGTTCCATCAAAGCTCAATCGCCGAAGTGCCTCAGTTCCAGCACTGAGGCACTTCTCACTTCCCGTATCTCGCTTCCCGCTTCCTACTTGATCGCCCACACCACCGTCACGCTCACCGTGACATCCAGTTCGCCCGGCTCGATCGGCGTCGGCGCGCTCGCTTGCGTCTCGGCCCCGGCCGCGCGATCGGCGCTGTAATAGATCGGCGGGACGTTGAACGAGCCCTCGCTGATGCTGATCGGCTCGCCGATCTCGATGCCGCCGGCCGAAGCCAGCACCTCGGCCTTCGCCTTCGCGTCCTCGACGGCGGCCTTGCGCGCCTGCTCCTGCAGATCCGTCGGGTCATCGATCGTGAAGTAGATGCCCTGGATCTGCGTGTTGTTGCCACCGGCGGTCACAGCGTCATCCACGACTTCGCCCGTCTTGTCGATGTCGCGGAGCTTCGCAGAGACCGTGTTCGAGACACGAAAACCGCGCAGGATCGACGTGCCTTCGCGATAGTCGTACTCCGGATTGATGTTCAGTTGCGTCGTCTGGATGTCCTTGTCGGCGACGCCATTGGCCTTCATCGAAGCGATCATCGCCCCAAGCGCTGCCGCCGCCTGCTCCCGTGCCTCGGCCACCGTCGGCGCCAGCGACGATACGCCGAGCGCGATGTTCGCGACATCCGGCGCCGCCGACACGCGGCCTTCGCCGGAGACGCTGACGCCGCTCGTCTGCCCCGACCCGTTGCTTTCAATGCGCGTCGTCGTATCGCCGCAAACCGCGGCCACGCTGGCGAGCGGGAGCAGCAGCAAGCCCGCTAACCCCAGGATCGTTGTTCGCTTCTTCATCTGAGTCTCCTCTCACACCGTGCGCACACGCCGTATGCCCACGTACACGCCTGCGGTCGCCACGGCGATCAGACCGGCGACGATCGCCGTGAGCCGTGACGCCGAAATGCCGTCACCTTCCGTCTTAAGTTCGCTCTTCGCCGCCTCCACGTCTGGCGAAACAGCCGTTGCCTCGAAGCCATCCGCGGCGTTATCCGTCGAGCCGCTTGGGGCGGCCGGCGGCGTGTCGGCTCCCGCCAGCGCTCCCGGCGACTGCGTCGATGGCGCGGGCGCATATGCCTCCACGGAGGCGCCCTCACCGCCGTTGCTCTCAGCCGTGCCCTCGACCGGGCCGCGCTCGGCGTCGTAAGCCACACCATCATCGGCCGCAAGACCGCCCGTGCGATCCATCGCCGTCGTCTCGATGCGGCTCGCGGCGAGGTCTCGGCCGCCCGTCGCGCTCTGAGGCCGAACGTCAACCACGATCGCCACGACGAACACCGCCGCGGCCGCCGCGCCCACCATCGGCAGCGTGCGCATCACCGGATTGGCCCACCGCAGCGGCTCGCGGCTGCGAGCCTCGACATCGGCCACGCGCAGGCGGAACGAGCGCGGCGCCGCAACCTGTGTCTGAGTACGCAAGGTCGCCCGCACGTCTCGCAGCCCCGCGAGGCGAGTGCTGCACACGGCGCAGCCCGCCGCATGCGCTTCGACGGCCGCGGCATCATTCGCCGTCAGACGACGGTCCAGATACGCCGACAGCGCCTCCGCATCAGGCCGGTGATTGCCGCGCCCGCGCAATAGTTCAAACAGGTTCTTCACATCTTTGTCCCAGTCTCGCCCGTATCCTTGGAACGGTCGCTATGTATAAGACGCTCACCCTTGCCCGTAGGTTCCCGCTCCTCGGCGAGCAGCGCCCGGAGCTTCTCGCGCCCGCGGGCTATCCGGGACTTCACTGTGCCCAGCGAGGTCCTCATCGCCTCGGCGATCTCCTCGTACCCGAAGCCCTGCAGGTCGCAGAGGACGACCGCCAGTCGCTGATCCTCCGGAAGCCGGAGCAGCGCCGCCTGCACCGAGGCGCGCAGTTCTCCCTCCAGGGCAAGCCTCTCGGGACCCGCGGCGGCGTCAGCGAAGTCCGGCGGATCGTCCGCGCCGGGAGCCGGTGCATCCAGCGAGACGCTCGGGCGTCGCGTCCGGCGGCGCAATTCGTCGGTGCACGCGTTCGCGGCGATGCGCATCAGCCACGCCCGAAAACTGCCACCCCGGAAGCTGTCGACGTGGCGGAACGCCGCCAGGAACGCGTCCTGGGTGTTATCTTCAGCCGCCGCGGGACTGCCGACCATTCGCAAGCAGAGGTTGTACACCGCCCGCTGGTGGATTTCGATGAGGCCGTTGAACGCGTCGAGTTCGCCGGAACGGGCGCGGAGAACGAGCGCCGCTTCGGCGTCGGCTGCGGCCTCGGCTTCCGGCGGCGGCGCGGCGGGGTCGTCGGCGTTCAGCATTGCTGCGGCGATTCTAGCAGAGCCTTCATCAAGACGAGTCGGTTCAGCGTGGTAGAATAGGGCACCTATGTCATTTGACCCGAACGGCCCCCTCGACAGGGAGGCCGAACCCACCGAAGACCAGCCTCGCTTCTCGTCTGACCCGCCGCAGGGCGGGCCAGCCACACCGCCGTTGCCGCGCTGGTACGAGGCGGAGGAAGACCCGTACCCCGAAGTTCCGGCATCCCTCGAACTGGCGTACACATCGGCCGACCTCGGACTCAGCCCGAAGGCGTACGATCGCGCGTTCCCGTACGACAGGCGGCGCCGCAAGGCTCGCGGCGCCCGCGTCATGCGCGTCGGTCGCGAACTCGCCGAGACGGTCATACTCGCGCTGCTGATCTTCTTCGCGGTGCGCGCCGTCATCCAGAACTTCCGCGTCGAGGGATCGAGCATGGAGCCCTCGCTGACCGGGCAGGAATACCTGCTCGTCAACAAGGCCCTGTACTTCCGTGTGAACCTCGACTCCATCCACAAGTTCGTGCCATTCGTCCCCGACGACGATGGCCGCGAGCGCCACCTCTTCCGTCCGCCCCGCCGCGGCGATGTCATCGTGTTCAAGTATCCGGGCGACACGAGCCGCGACTTCATCAAGCGCGTCATCGGCGTCCCCGGCGAGACGGTCGAAGTGAAGGACGGGATGGTGCTCATCAACGGTTCGCCGTTGAAGGAGGACTACATCCTCGCGACGCCGAACTACACCTACGGCCCCAAGACGGTGCCCGAAGGCCACTACTTCGTCCTCGGAGACAACCGCCGCAACAGCTTCGACTCCCACGCCTGGGGCAGCGGGTGCAGCCAGCAGCAGCAGTGCGACTTCGTGCCCGAAGAGAACATCATCGGTCAGGCCTGGGTTCGATACTGGCCCTTCGACGCCCTCGGCCTCGTCGACAACTCCACCGTGAAGCCCAGCGCGCCGTAGGGTGGCGCGACGCGCTGGCGCGATTACTATGCAGCGCGTGGTTAAGGGCGGGGAACGTCAGGGCGCAGGGGCGTGCTGATTTGATGACGTACATTACGGTGAGGCTTTACTGCAATTGTTGAGTTCGTATGCACGAGCGTAACACCACCCGCGACCCAAACTGCGTGGTCGCCCGGGTCACCAACGAGACCGCGAGGCCATTCTCCTTTCGGGTCGAGCCACTTGCCCAACGACACATCTGCAACCCCGCTGAGGTCCTGGAGATCAGAACGTCAAGCCCACGCGGCGATACGCCGCCGGAGATCGAGCTTCAGGTCTGTGATGATGGATTCGTTCTGTGGTGCCCCCCAAACGTTGACGTTTGGGACGCTTACGGGATCCACCCTCAGGCTGGCGAGTGAGACCACAAGTTCGTGTCACGCATAATCGGCTCGTGGGTTCTGCCCACACCCAGAAGGTTGGCCAAGGTCGGCAAGAAACGAAAATCCCGAACCGCCGTCCTTATTTGCGCTGAATGCCATCGACATCGCCGTCGCGTTGAGGCGCGCCCGACAGGCCCCATCGCCATGCGCGATGCCGCCACCGGCCGATCTCCTGGCTGCTCGCCGACCACCCTTGCGGCGCCGTCGGGTGGCTCGACGCCAGCGGCGCGAGATCGTGGGAGACGAAGTACTGGTGCCCCCGGAGCGGCGCGCAGCGGCAGCGCCGCAAGACCGGAGGCGTCCGCCGGATCGCGCCGGCGCTACCGCGCCTCCGCCGCAACCGCCGGCCGGTAGTGGTCGATGAACTTGAAGTCAGCGTCTTGCACGAGCTTCGCGTATGAGCCGAAGCGGTCGTCGCCTTCGCTCTCACCCAGTCGGTCGAGCGGGTCGTAGTGGTCGTCCTCTTCCATCCCGAACTCGCGGACGATCCCGTACAGCGTGTTGCGCTCGGCCGGCAGGCGCCCCATCTCGCGAATGATCGCGCGCATCTCGCGCGGCGCCATCCGCTGCCCGTAGATCGCACCGGCCGATGTGCTGATGCTCTCGTTGATCAGCGTCCCCATGAAGTCGTTGCAGCCGGCGTTCAGCGCCATCTGCGCGAGTTTCGGCCCCTCCTTCACCCACGACGCCTGGATGTTCGGAATCCAGTTGTTCAGCATGATCCGCGAGACGGCGTACATCTTCAGCACCTCCGCGCCCGTTGCGCCGCCGTGCAGGCCTTCGATGAGGCCCTTCTGGAACATCGGCGCCTCGGCCGCGATGAAGCTCAACGGCACGAATTCCGTAAAGCCGCCCGTCTCGCGCTGTATGTCGCGCAGCTGTGCGATGTGCTCCGCCCGCTGCCGCACTGTCTCGACGTGCCCGTACATGATCGTGGAGGTCGTGCGCAGCCCAACGCGATGCGCCGTCGTGATCACATCGACCCACTGGTCGCGCGTGATCCGGCCCGGTGCGATGCGGTCGCGCACGTCCTGATCCAGGATCTCCGCCGACGTGCCCGGCAGGCTGCCGACGCCCGCGTCCTTCAGCGCCGTCAGGTACTCGTGCAGCGAGACCTTCGCGCGGATCGATCCGTACAACACCTCCTCCGGCGAGAAGCCGTGGATGTGCATGTCG
>JANPBN010000195.1:0-1739 GCA_031430415.1 Dehalococcoidia bacterium | reverse complement strand
GATTGCGAGCGTCAGTAGCAGCGTGAACCCGGGCGTCTCGAGGCCGGCGAATGTCCAGAGCGAGAAGCCGGTGTTCAGCGCCACCGCCGACATCGCGCCGGCGGTGAGTATCCACCAGCGCGGCGTCCACGCATCGCGGAGTTGCGCCGCGAGGAATGGGATCGCCGCAAGCACGCCCGCCGATGATGCCAGTCCGAACACGCGCGACGAATCGACCGGACTCGTGCCAAACTTCTGCGCCAGCGCGATCAGCAGCACCCAGCCGAAGTTCGTGTACCCCTCGACGCGCTCACCCGGGTTCCAGACGATGCCGTGCCTGTCGGCGAGGTTGACCGAGTACCGAAACGAAATGAACGCATCATCGGTCATGTAGCCGTTGGCGTTCCACTTGTACTGCAGGATCACGGCGACGACCCCGACGCCGATCATCACCGCCAGTGCGACCACGCGAGCGAGACGGCCGGCGACGAGATCGCGCCCGGCGATCGACAGATGCGGCGCCGCCTGCAGCTTCGTCAAAAATGAGTCTCCCTACCAACGTCAACGCACGACGGAGGATAAGGCAAACGGCGCCCACCGGCGACCGCGATTTACGATCAAAACAACCGAATTATTGACCGCGTCCGTCACTGACCATAGACTTTTGTTGGCGGTGGTTTGGAAGGGACGGAGCGATGCGCGGATTGTTGCATGTTCGGAGCCGGTTCGCGCAGCTTGTGCTGGCGACGGCTCTACTGGCCGTCATCCTCTCCGCCGGCGCCCGATCTGCCGGGCATCCTCCAGCGGCCGGTGCGGCCAACGTACAGACCTTCTCCATCGGCGTCGAGAACTCGTGGATTCGCGTCCAGAACGTCGGCATCAGCCCGGCGACGGTGACCGTCAGCTATCACGATGCAGGCGGACGCCAGGTCGCGCAGGACACCTGTCCATCCGCCAACTGCCCCGCCCTCGGTCCCGGCGGCGGCTGGACGTTCTTCCTCGCGCAGCAAGCGGGACTGCCCGCCGGCTACGAAGGCTCCGCCGTCGTCGAGAGCGACCAGCCGATCGTGGCCCTGCAGGCGAAGGACGTGCGCCGCGGCGATGACTACTCGATCGGTGGCGACACGACATCGATCGCGACGAGCGACAGCAGGCTGTTCCTCCCTCTGATCGCGAATCACGACGGCCCGGAGCAGAACTGGAACGGCCGTTTCGCGGTCCAGAATCTCAGTTCCGATGTCACAGCCTGCGTCACCCTGACCTACCTCGCCAACGCACAGGACGCCGAGATCGCCTGGGACCCGTACAAGCCTGGCACCCGCAATCCCGCGAAGCTCGCTGGTTGTCCCAACGGCGGGCGGCCGCTGGCGCCGCAGGGCACGCTGCTTCGTGACCCGAGCACGTTCGGCGTGCCATCGAGCTACACCGGATCCGTGCGCATCGATACGCACAAGAATGGCGCCGGCATCGCCGCCAGCGAGCAGACACTCACAGCAACCGCGGACTCGTGGAACTCGACGACGAGCCAGCTCGCGTCGTATCGTGCGCTCGGGCAGACCGAGATGGCGCAGACCGTCCTGCTGCCCCTCGTCGATCGCGAGGTCGGCCCGTTCAACGGCTGGAGCACGCACTTCCAGATCATCAACAAGGATCCCGCGAAGCCCGCGCAGGTCACGCTGCGCTTCGAGGGGTACGACGTCGAGGCCGGACTGGCGTTCGTCGCGAAGCAGCACACGTTTACCGTGAATGCCGCCCGCATG
>JANPBN010000194.1:0-2098 GCA_031430415.1 Dehalococcoidia bacterium | reverse complement strand
ATACTCCTGCGTCCGCCCCTCCGCCGGGCGGATGTCGCTGTCAGGACAACTGGGCGGACTCCCGGCGACGTAGCCAAGTGGTAAGGCAGGGGTCTGCAAAACCCCCATCACCGGTTCGAATCCGGTCGTCGCCTCCAACTCCTTCGCCGTGCTGGCCGTCGCTACCGGCGGCTCAGTAGTTCACCATCGCCATCAGACCGAGCCATGCCGCCAGCGCGCCGATCATGATGAAGAGCGCCCACCTCACCTGCTGGAGCTTGGCGGACGCGAGACGCGCGACGATGTGCGTTTGCTCGAGCGCGTCCCGCTCCATCTCCTCGTCGCGCAACGCCATGCTGCGTTCGACGAACTCCTCCAGCGGCATGCTCGCGATGTCGGCAAAGAACAGCAGGGAACCCTGTCCGGGAGCATTCTTCGGCAGAAACACCTGAAGCGTCAGCATGGTGGAAATGGCTGTGCACGCGACATACACCAGGCCGAACAGCGCAACGGCAATGATCTCGCCGACCGCCCCGTCCCTCACAAGATCCACCATCTTATGGAGCTGCGTGGCCGTAACCGCTGCCAGGGTCGCTTGTGCGGCCAGCAATGGCGCCGCCTTCGAGTCCGCGAGGCTCGTGAGGCGGATCATCCGGTCGAGCGTCCTTAGGTAGTCGCTCGTTCGGTCTGTGACCTCGATCATTGGAGTCGCCGCAACGACGGGTTCGTCTTCGTTCAATGTCGGTGCCATTCCCCGAAAATATCCGACACCGCAGGCTCGTGAAAGATTCTGTGGATGCGGCCAAGCCCCCTACGGCTCCACGCTCGCGGGCAGCGCGTCGAGCGCGACGCTGCGGTGCACCAGCAGGTTCAGCCAGCCGCTTGGCAGCCGGATCGCCACCGGCCGGTAGAGGAACCAGATGTACGCGTTGGTCGTGACGTCGGTCTTCACTGGCACCCACTCGGTGTAGAGCGGCGGCATGTAGTCCGCCATCGAGTCGCGCTGCACCGGCTCCGTGGCGATGTCGAGCCAGATGATCTCCGGCGCGCGCGAGATCACGTAGCCGCCGTCCTCCTTCTCGTGACCCGCCGCGCCGTGACCCAGCGGAATATCGAGATGTGCGATGTGGCGGTCGTTCACGCCGAGCATGTCGATCGATGGCAGCCCCGAGTAGTACGGCACGATCCCCGACGCGATGAGTGCGACGTGGTACTCCGGCGGCAGGTTGTCGCGCATCCAGAGCCCGATGGAACGGTGCATGTCGACGTTCACCGCGCCGGGCAGGATCTCGGCGTTGGCGACGAAACCCGCCGGGTTGCGCGCCTCCTCCGTATCGTGGGGCCGCACCGACGAGAAGATCAGCACGGCCGCCAGCGCGACGCCCAGCGGCGGGCCGAGCGCGTCGACGCGCACCCGGCGTGCGAGCCAGTCCGCGCCATCGATTCCGCCGTGGGCGATGAGCACGTACAAGATCGGGATGACGGGCATGAAGAAGCGATAGAACGGCATCCAGTCGCCGCCCGAGTCGATCACGTAGAGGCACCACACGGCGATGATCACCAGCAGCGACGTCGCCGGCCGGAACCATGCGCGGCGCTCGTTCCAGAGGCTGAACAGCGCCAGCGCGGAGAGCCACATCCAGTAGACCGTGAAGAAGTCCCAAAAGTACCGCCATCCCCGCTCCATCATCGCGCGGTTGTGGTCGGTCTTCAGGTAGTACGTGTTCGGGAAGAAGTCGCCGTAGTAGTTCCATCGCCAGAGCCAGTACACCCCGTACGCCGCCAGAAATATTGCGGCCCACAACGCGATGCGGCGCAGCCTCGCCATGCGGCCGGGCGCGATCAACCGGGCCGACTTGAATGCCCCGACGAGGAACCAGGCGACGACCGCATCGGGCCGCAGCAACGCCGCGCCGACGAACGCCACCGCCGACAGCCACGGCATCGCATCGGTCCGCTCTTCGTAGAGATGCAACGCGATTGCGAGCGTCAGTAGCAGCGTGAACCCGGGCGTCTCGAGGCCGGCGAATGTCCAGAGCGAGAAGCCGGTGTTCAGCGCCACCGCCGACATCGCGCCGGCGGTGAGTATCCACCAGCGCGGCGTCCACGCATCGCGGAG
>JANPBN010000193.1:0-4282 GCA_031430415.1 Dehalococcoidia bacterium | reverse complement strand
CTGACATAAGACGCAAAGCCCGCCACACGGCGGAAGAGGAAGGGCGAAGATGAAACGAATCTGGCTCATAGTGTCGATCGCGGCGGTCGTCGTCGCGGGTGCGTCGTACTTCACGGCGGGAAGCGGCGATGCCGGTGGCAGCTCAAGTCCTGAAGGCGCGAAGGCGCGAGCGACGCTGAAGGACGCGGACGGCCTTCTCGTCGGATCCGTGAAGCTCGAGCAGGACGGCGACAACGTCAACCTGAAGGTGAAGGTCGATAGCTCGATGACCGCGGGCTTCCACGGCTTCCACATCCACGCGGCGGGCTTCTGCGACGCTCCGTTCACGTCGGCGCTCGGGCACTACAATCCGGGCGGCGCGGGGCACCGCGATCACGCGGGCGATCTGCCGGTGCTCTACATCGACGGCGATGGCGAGGCTGAGGTGCGGGTGAGCACGGACCGATTCGCGCTCGATGACCTCTTCGACGCCAACGGCAGCGCGTTCATCATCCACGCCGGCGCGGACAACTACGCGAACATCCCGGCCCGCTACGCCTCGGCTCCGGACGCGACGACCGTTGCGACGGGCGACGCGGGCGCACGCGCGGCATGCGGGATCATCGAACGCGGCTAATGCGGCTGCGTGAGGGAGATGGCGAGCGGTGACGAGCGCCGATCTTAGGACTGACCTACAGGGCGGTGGCAGCGAGATGCTGCCACCGCCTACTCCTGTCGATCTGCCTGCGGCCGGACGCCTGCGATCAGCCGGGCGCCTCGCGGCGATGGGCGCGGCGGCGACGCGCCACTTCGCGCCTGTTGTGGCCCAAAAAGTGATCCGCCGCGACGGCAACGCCGCCCGCGCGTCCCGAAAGACACTCGAGGGCCTGGGCTCGACCTACGTGAAGTTCGGCCAGTTCATCGCATCCGCTCCCGGCATTGTCGGCGAGGCGATGGCGGAAGAATTCCGCGCCTGCCTCGACGCGGGACCGGCCGTGCCGTTCGCGGAGGTTCGCCGGATCGTCGAAGCGGAGACGGGGCGACCGCTCAGCGAGACCTTCGCGTCGTTCGGGGAGACGCCGATCGCCGCAGCATCGATCGCGGTCGTACACCGCGCGACGCTCAAGGACGGCAGCGACGTCGCAGTGAAGGTGCTGCGCCCGGACATCGAGCAGTCGGTCGCAACGGACATGGCCATCCTCGATCGGTTCGCGCGATCGCTGGCAGCGCTGGGCGCGGACTTTGGATATACGCTCGTCGGACTCGTTGTCAGCCTGCGCGGCCAGATCGCCGAAGAACTGGACTTCCGAAACGAAGCGGCGACGATGGCATCGTTCGGCGGGATGTTCGAGCGCGGCGGACTGGCGAGGCTCGTCGTCCCCGAGGTACACAAGGCGCTCAGCGGCCGTCGCGTGCTGACGATGGAGTTCCTCGATGGGGTCGCGATCGATGACCTGTCGAGCATCGAACGCATGGGCTTTCCGGCGGCTCCGCTCGTGCGGGAACTGCTGCGGGCGTGGGTACTCTGCAGCCTCCAGGCCGGCGCGTTTCACGCCGACATCCACGCGGGCAACCTGATGCTGCTGAACGACGGTCGCCTGGGCATGCTCGACTGGGGCATCGTCTCGCGGCTCGAAGGAGACACAAAGCAGATGTTCCGGGCGCTCTGTCGCGCATCGCTCGGCGACGACGACGCATGGGGCGAAATCTCCGGCCTGCTGCGCGCCGCGAACGGCCCGAGCTTCTACGCGCTGGGACTGACGGACGAGGACATCGACCGGTTCACGCGTGCGACGTTCGAGCCCGTTATGCGGCTCCCGGTGCGCGACGTGAACATGTCCGACTTCTTCATCACGGGCGACGAGGTGGTGCGGCGAGCGACGGGCAAAGCGCCCGTGAGGCGAGGTCTTCGCGACCGCCTGCGCGTGATGCGCGGCGCGGCCCGGTCGTATCGCGAGGGCGCCGCGGCCGGCGTCTTCGAGCACCCGACGATGCGGTTCGGGTTCCTTTCCAGCAAGCAACTGGTGTATCTCGAGCGATACGCGCGGCTGTACATTCCCGACGAGATGCTGTTCGGCGACGAGGAGTTCCTGCGTAACGCCCTGGGCATCGACTCATGATGACGGCGGTACGGGGCCACGAGTCGGCGCTGGGACGATGGGAGACGGTCACGCGCGCGCCGGACGCACGGCTGCGCCCATACGTGCGCCCGTACGTCGGATTCAGCGAGCACCTCGTCGCGGTTCCGCGCCGACTCGAAACGCCTTCGGACATCGTTCCGCTGATCATCAGCTTCACGCCAGGCTTCCGGATCACCGGGCCCACACACGAGCCAGCCGGCGAGTTCCATCGCTCGTTCGTGGCGGGGCTGGCGGATTCGTACGTCTACGTCGAGGCGACAGGCCCAGCGGAGGGCTTGCAGATCGATCTGACGCCGCTAGGCGCGTACCGCTTGCTCGGCGTTCCGATGCATACACTCGCCAATCGCACCATCGAACTCGATGAGATCCTGGGTTCCGGAGCAAGGTCGCTCGCCGAGCGATTGCATGCGGCGCCGGGATGGGAGTCCCGCTTCGCGTTGCTCGATGCTGCGCTCGCCGCGCGCATCGCCGACGGACCGAAACCCGAGGCGGGCGTTGCGTTTACCTGGCGGCGTCTCCGCGAGACCCATGGCCGCATCGCCGTCAGCGCGCTCGCCGACGCACTGTCGTGGAACCGCAAGCAACTCGTTGCCCGCTGCCGGGAGCAGTTAGGGCTACCGCCGAAGACGATCGGCCGAGTCCTGCGGTTTCAGCAGGCTACGGTATTGCTCCGCCAGCGGCCGGATGCTCCGCTTGCCACAATCGCGGCGGCGGCCGGCTACTACGACCAACCGCACTTCAACCGCGACTTTCGTGCTTTCGCTGGCGCCTCGCCCGGCGCCTACGCCTCACGGCTGCTGCCAGATGGCGGCGGGGTGAGCGGGGACTAGCCGATCGGACGGGCGGATCGTGCGTGGTAGAATGCGCCCGGCGGAATCCTCGTGGAATCATTGATCGCGTGACGGAGGGATGGCGTGTACCAGGACCTGAGCATCTTCACGGGTAACGCTCACCCGGCGCTCGCACAGTCGATCTGCGATTCGCTCGAAATGCCACTCGGGCAGTGCGAGGTCTTCGAGTTCTCGAACGAGAACATCTTTGTGCGCGTACTGGACAACGTGCGCGAGAAGGACGTGTTCATCGTCCAGCCGCTGTCATCGCCCGTGAACCGCAGCGTGATGGAGCTGCTGATCATGATCGATGCGTTCAAGCGCGCATCGGCCGGGCGGATCACGGCGGTGCTGCCGCACTTCGGCTACGGCCGCAGCGACAAAAAGGACCAGCCGCGCGTGCCGATCACGGCGCGCCTCGTCGCCAACCTCATCGAGACGGCCGGGGCGAACCGGCTGCTGACGATCGACATGCACGCCGGACAGATCCAGGGGTTTTTCAACATCCCCGTCGACGAACTGACGGCACTCTACACGCTGAGCCGCTACTTCAAGGAGAGCCGCGACGTCTCCGAGGTCACGGTGCTGGCGACCGATGTCGGCGGCGCGAAGCGCGCGCGGAACATCGCGCGACAGCTGGGCGCTCCGCTGGCGATCGTGGACAAAGAGCGGATGGGAAACGAAGACAAGGTCTCGGCGCTGACGCTGATCGGCGAGGTCGCCGGCCGCGATGTCATCATCGCGGACGACGAGATCGATACGGGCGGCACGATTCTTGCTGCGGCAGGGATCGCCTTTGAGCGCGGCGCGAAGAGCGTCATCGCGTCGTGTGTGCACCCGATCCTGTCGGGCCGCGCCGTCGAGCGCATCTGCGACAGCCCGATCCAGGAGCTCGTCGTCACGGACACGATCCCCCTGGCGCCGGGGAAACAGCACGCGAAGATCACGACGCTCACGGTCGCGCCGATGATCGGCGAAGCGATCACGCGCATTCACACGGGCCAGTCCGTGGGCGCGCTGTTCCAGTAGGCGGCTCTATCGCAGAGGTCGAAGAGCTGCGCGACGCGGAGTTCGAGCGGGCCTTCGGCAGCGTCGGCATGCCCGAACTACGTCAGACGCCTGTAGGACGCGGCTGCTTTCCTCGCCTCTCGAAGTAAAGCGGAGAGCCCGCGCATAGCGGGACGCTTCTGCCTTCGATACGATGGCGGGCAACCCAGACCCGGCGGAGAACAGCACCCATGTCGTTTGTCGTACAGAAATACGGCGGTTCGTCCGTCGCGAGCGCGGATCGCATCAAGAACGTCGCCGCGCGCATCAAGCGGCGTGCCGATG
>JANPBN010000192.1:0-3985 GCA_031430415.1 Dehalococcoidia bacterium | reverse complement strand
ACGGCGCTGATCTTCTTGTCCGTGATCAGGATGTACGGGTCATCGAGAACCGCTTCCATCTTCTCGCTGTTCGTCACGAAGTACGGGCTGATGTAGCCGCGGTCGAACGCCATGCCCTCGACGTACTCGACCTCGGTCGCGATGCCCTTCGACTCCTCGACCGTGACGACGCCGTCCTTGCCGACCTTCTCCATCACTTCGCCGATCAGCTTGCCGATCGTCGCGTCCGCGGCGGAGATCGAGGCAACCTGCGCGCTCTGCTCGCGCGTCGTCACAGGCTTCGCGTTCTTCTTCAGCTGCGCAACGATCGCCTGGCCGCCGGCCTCGATGCCGCGCTTGATCGCCATCGGGTTGGCGCCCGCCGCGACGTTCTTCAGGCCCTCGTGGACGATCGCCTGGCCGAGCACCGTCGCCGTCGTCGTGCCGTCGCCGGCGATGTCGTTCGTCTTCGACGCGATCTCTTTCGCCAGCTGCGCGCCGATGTTCGCGAACGGCTCGTCGAGCTCGATGTCCTTGGCGATCGTGACGCCGTCGTTTGTGATCGTCGGCGCACCAAACTTCTTGTCCAGCACCACGTTCCGGCCCTTGGGGCCGAGGGTGATCTTCACGGCATCCGCCAGCGCATCGATGCCGCGCATCAGGGCGTGCCGGGCTTCCTCATCAAAGAGCAGTTGCTTGGCCATATCTACCTCATCCTGAATCTAGAGCTGTGGTTTGTGCGTGGGTTACCAGCATTCTAGCACTCTCGAAGGCGGAGTGCTAAGACGAGTGTAAAGCAGCTTCAATCCCCGATCAAGCGTGGGCGCACGCGCCGACCTCCCCTGTCTCCACCCGTGAACACAAACGACGGCCTGTATCAGACCGTCGCTTTGCTTTCGCCGGCTGGTCTATTGGCCGGCTTGCGCCAACAGCCGTTCGGAATCCCGCTCGACCTTGCCCATGCCCGACTCCTTCGCGAAGTCGAGCGCCTGCTGCAGCAGCGCGATAGCGCGGTCGCGGTCCGCCCCGCGCCCCGCCGCGGGGTCGCCGGGCGCGTTGCGGCGGAGGAGCATGTCGCCGTAGTTGAGACGTGTCATCGCCGTCCACGCGTGGAACCCCATCTTGTCGTTCGCGGCGAGCGCCTGCTCGAAGTGCTGCTCCGCCTCGTCGTAGCGTTCGAGCAGCGTGGCGAGCCGGCCGACGACGCGCGCCATCGAGCCGTATGAGATGACCTGGACAAGCGTCGCGTTAGCGGATGCGTACGGGGTCAGAGCCGCATACAACGTCGGGGCCGTCGCGCGCTGAGTGGCCTCTGCGCATGCATCGGCGAGCAAATTCAGTGTGCACTTCCATGTCCAATCGCGAGGTATCGCGCCGAGGTCGGACGCCATCTGCTCGACTACGCGCTCCGCCTCGGAGATCTTTCCCGCCTGTGCGTACAGCGAGCACAGGATCGCGCGGAACAACGGTACGCCCGCGTTCTGGTCGCTGAGCGCCACCCACAGCGGTTCGAGTTCCGCGAATCTGC
This sequence comes from Dehalococcoidia bacterium, assembly GCA_031430415.1. Taxonomy (GTDB): domain Bacteria; phylum Chloroflexota; class Dehalococcoidia; order DSTF01; family JACRBR01; genus JANPBN01. Next base: position 2,478 of record JANPBN010000192.1, on the reverse strand, counting down.
CCTGCAGATCGCGGTTGTGGGTAAGCTGACCAACCGCAACCAGCCCGGCATCGGGGTTCTCGGTGGCGGATGCGTATTCCTCGCGCGCCGCCTCGGCGAGGTCCAGCTGGCCTTGCGCCATTTGCAACGCGACATTGTTCGACGGCACCTGGTACGACAGCGGTCTGAAGCGCGCGCGCTCTACAATCTCCCCGATCTCTGCCGAGACCTGACGGAAGCCGGCGATGTCACCGAGTTCCAGCAGGAGGTAACTTCGTTGCATGAGAGGGTGTTGCTGAAGGACGACTTCGGTCCGCTCGGCCGCGGCGCAGGCTGCATCGATCAGGTCGCGGCGCTCGATCACATTGTCCGGGCTCCATGAGAGCTGGACGAGCCGGAACGTAGTCCTGCAGATGGCGGTGTCGTCCTTGAACTGGAGCGCCAGATCAAGAGCCTCGCGCGCCTGCGACAACAGCAACGGGTCCTTGTGGCCGCCGTATGCGCCCAAGAAGCCTACCGCCGCCCCGCCCGACCTGGCGCTGGCCGCGGACGCCGCTGCCCCGACCCGAGCTTGCAGCAGGCGGGCACGGTCCAGGCTGGGGGTGTTACTGATAGCCCCCAGTGCCTCATCGATCAGAGCCAGGCATTCTTCTGGGGCGCCTAGGTCGCTGTAATAAGCGGAAGCCTCAAACGCAAGCGCGCACCGCGTCAGCAGATCGGCATCCCTGGATCGCCGTGCGATCCCGACGCCCGAGCGGAGCGAATCCAATGCTCCCGACGGATCGCCACCATTCTGCTGGCACTCGGCAAGCGACAGCAACACCCTCGCCGACTGTTCGTCGTCCTGCTTCTCTCCCAGGCCCATCGCCGCGAGCGTGCGTTCGTAGTGCGCCGCCGCGTCCTCCCACGCGAACAGCTCCTTCGCGCGGTCGCCGGCGCGGATGGAGTACTCGACCGCCTTCTCCGCGGCGTTACCGGTCGATGCCATGTAGTGCGCGGCCAGTTCGCCCAGGTGGTCGTCGATGCTGTCTGCGTACAACGACTCCAGCGACTCGGCGACGCGGCGATGGAGCTGCACGCGGCGCGGCGTGCTCAGCTCGTCGTACAGCGTCGCCCGGATCAACGCGTGCGTGAACGCGTAGGTGTCGCTGTCGCGCTCGCTGATGAGCTGCGACCCGAGCGCCTCGTCGAGCGCGTCGAGCAGCGCCTCTTCGCCGTCGTCGCAGATCGCACGCAGCTCGTCCCAGGTGAAGCCGCTTGTCATGGCCGAAGCGCGCCCGAGCATGCGGTTGCAGGTCTCGCTCAGCCGCGACATCCGGCGGCCGATCACTTCCTTGATGCCTTCCGGGATGCCGAGATCTTCGATCGAGGCGACGGTGCCGGTCCAGACGCCGTCCTGCTGCGCGAGCTTGCCCGTCTCGATGAGGTTGTTGAGGACTTCGCGGAGGAAGAAGGGGTTGCCCTCGGACTCGGTGAACAACACCTGCGCGAGCCCGCGCTTCGCGAGCTCCGCCTGCTCCGACGGCTCGATCGCGTCGAGCAGGTCGTACACGGAGTCCTGCGTGAAGCCGCGGACGGCGATGCGCTCGTGGTGCTCCATGCGGCGCAGCGATCCCAGCGTCTGGGCGAGCGGGTGTACGCGGTCCACCTCGACATCGCGGTACGTGCCGACGATGACGATGCGCTTGTCGGCGCAACCTCGTGCGACCTGCTCCAACAGCGCGAGCGACGGCCGGTCGCACCAGTGCAGGTCATCGAGGAAGATCACAAGCGGCTTCTTCTCAGCGGCGTTGCGTAGAAACGCGCCAATGCTCTCGAACAGCCGCGCGCGCTCCGATTCCGGATCGAGCCGCGGCGCGTCTTCAAGATCCGGCAGGCGGCGCTTGATCTCGGGCATCATGGCGGCAATGTCCGGCGCGCCCGGGCCGAGCGTGTCGCGCAGTTCGGCATCAGGCGTCTGGTCGATGAGGGAACGCAATGCCTCCATCCACGGGCCGAACGGCGCAGATACGTCGCCTTCGTAGCAGTTGCCGCGGATCACCGTCGCGCCCGATGACGCGTGGTCGCAGAACTCCTCCGTCAGCCGCGTCTTGCCGATGCCGGGCTCACCGGCGAGCAGGATCACGCTGCCGCGGCCGTTGCGCGCTTCACCGAGCTTCTTCAGCATCGCTTCGTACTCGTCGTGCCGGCCGACGAACGGCAGCTTGCGCAGCAGCGCCATCGGGTCGTGCTCGTATACGATCTCGACAGCAGGCACGGGGTTCGTAATGCCCTTCAACTCAAGCGCGCCAAGATCCTTCGTCTTGAGACCATCGCCGCGGCGGTCGAGCAGTCGCACGACGATGGCGCGCGCACGACTCGCGCCCGCGCCGCCGCTGTCACAGAGCCGCCGTGCGATCACGACCGACGTGCCGAAGTAGTCCGACTCATCGACGAATGCTTCGCCGACATTGAGCCCGGCGCGGATCTCCAGCCGCTCACCCGCGGTCGGCCGCCGCG
>JANPBN010000191.1:0-1668 GCA_031430415.1 Dehalococcoidia bacterium | reverse complement strand
GCATCGAAGCCCGGCTCACAGCCGAACCAGTCTTCGGCCTCCCAGGCGAACGTCATCGTGGCCGCCATGTCACGGAGGTCGGCGACGATGCGATGCGCGACTTCGTGCGCCAATTCCCACTTCAGTACCGGCGCGGGTGCGGACAGCTCGTACACGACCGCGCCGTTCTGGCAGACACCCCAGCCGCCGAACGGGGTCTCATCGATGATCGGGCGAAGGGCGCGGAACGGCCTCGCCGTTGCCACGACGACGTGCACGCCCTGCCGCTCGGCCATGCGGAGCGCGGCAATCGTTCGAGACGAGATCGTGCCATCGGAACGCAGCAGCGTGCCGTCGAGGTCGGTGGCGATGAGCTTCGGTCGCACTGGCATGGAGATGCCCCGAGCGTAACGCGCGCGGCTCAGGCGGGCAATCGGCGAGAAGAGCGATGCTCTACGCCGCGCGCTTGGTGTCGCTCAGCCGGCGCTCGTTGCGACGCGGGAGCGCGCGCAGCGTTTCGGACGTCACGCCGGCGAGCGCGGCGGCCGCGGCGCGTTCGCCGGCCGCTTCGACGCCGTGACGGTGGCCGAAGTCGAAGAGTCCACCCTTCTCCCGCGCGATCACTGTCTCGATGAGGATGTCTGCGCCGCCAACGCTGTCGTTGGCGACGTTGTCCTGCATGACGTCGAGCGCCCAGACCATTGTCTCGGGCGTCCATGGCATGCGCGGGCGGGTGGCGGACCGAACGGGCGATGCAAGGCGCATGTGTGAGGCGATGACGATGTCCGCGCCAAGGCGCCGGCATGGCCGAACGGGAACAGGTGACCGCAGAGCGCCATCGACCAGCAGGCGGCCGTCGTGTCGTACGGGTGCGAAGATGCCAGGGACGGCCATGCTCGCCATCACGGCGGGAACGAGGCGCCCTTCGGAGAAGACGATCTCCTCGCCGGAGAGCAGGTCGACGGAAACGACGCCGAGCGGCAGCGTCAACTCGCCAAACGTGGTCTCGCCGAACTGGCGGCGGACTTCGCGTTCGACCCACGTACTGCTGAAGAGGCTATGCACCGGCGGCAGACTCGGCATCATCGCGCCGCGGCCTGCCGATGTGATGGCATCGGCGATCGTATCGATGGACCGGCCAGACGCAATGCCCGCAGCGACTGCCGCGCCAATGCTGGTGCCGGTGACGACATCGACGGGAATCCCAGCGGCAGCAATCGCCCTCAGCACGCCGATGTGCGCGAAGCCACGCGCACCGCCGCCGCCGAGCGCAAGCCCGATCCGGCGGCGGCAGATCCAGCGCGCGACGCGCTCGGCATCGAACCGGTCATCAACGACATGCGTGGCGTGAGGGACTGAGCGGGAAACGGAGGTGCGTGCCTGGTCCGTCCTGGCGCGCGTCAGCGATGCGACCTCGGTGAGGTGATCGCCAGCCGCCTCGTGCGCACGTTCGCCGCGCATGACGACCAGTCCGGTGAACTCGGAAACGGCGCGCAGGAAGGCTGCCATCTCGGCTGCGTCAGCAGTGCCGCCGTGGACGCTCGCGCTGTTGTTCGCCTGCAGTTCGCCCTGCAACGCCGCAAGCAGCGCCGGGTCGCGCGCGTACTCGGCGACGGACGTTCGCCCGGCGCCATCGCCCGCGAGGGCGATCGTGAGATGCGGCTGTGACGACCAGGCTATGCATGCTTC
>JANPBN010000190.1:0-4724 GCA_031430415.1 Dehalococcoidia bacterium | reverse complement strand
AAGGTGCAGTCGTCGATCCAGGGCGACACGGTGCGCATCACCTCGCCTTCGCGCGATGAACTGCAGACCATCATGCAGCTTCTCCGCGAGCAGGAGTACGACGTCGAGCTGCAGTTCGGCAACTACCGCTAGGGCTGGGTCGGTGGTGACTGGTGACCCACACGCTTCGCGGGGGTAGCACTGGTGATTGGGCCGCGTACCGATCCACGTAGCCGCGGAGCTTCAGCTCCGCCCGTTACGACGCACGAAATCACGATACCGCCGCGGTGTGCCGCGCGGCGTGCGCAGCACGCCCCCGAAGCCCCTTCCCTTCAGGGAAGGGGTTGGGGGTTACCTGTCACGAGCGAAGCGAATGAGGTCCCCAGCCACGGCGCCATCGCCCCGAGCGCCGTATCGCTCACGGGCGGCAGCAGCGGCTCGCGCAGGCGGCGCGATACGAGCGGGATCGCCACGATCATCGCCGCCGACACGGAGATGATGACAGCGTAGGCGACGATCTCCAGCGTCTGATTGCTGACCGTCTCCAGCACGAAGATGCGTGAGTCGATCGCCGTGAAGAACGCATTCCATCCTGCATGAATCGTGATCGCGGCGCCGAAGAGGCCCGCCGCAATACCCGGCCGCTTGCCGCGGGTCCAGTACCACCACGCGACGCCGGCCAGGCCGCTGCACAGGACGTGTAGCGACGTGCTGCCACCTCGCACCAGCATGATCAGCCACCAGCCGCCGAGATCGCTGTCGATGCCGATCAGGCCGTAGCTCAGCGCCTCCAGAAATCCGAACCCGGCGCCGGCGTACGCGCCGAGCACGAACGCCTGCCCGCGCGTCGTCCATGGGCTCATCGTGAACCGCACGGCCAGGCTCTTGCTGAACTCCTCAATGACGGGCGCGAGGATGGCGGCGGTGATCAACCCGGCCGCGAACTGCTCGTTGTCCGTCAACAGGAATTCGGCGTTCTCGACGACGCGGTTGAAGTCGTCGTATGCCGTGATCGACTCAAACGCGCCGTTGTGGACGAGCAGTAACACGATCGCGTAGTAGCTGCCGATCCCTTCGACGTACACAGCGATGACCGTCGCCAGCCCCATGCTGATCGCGGTCGCGAGCGTCACCTGCCGCCACGTCAGCCCACCGACGGCGCGCCCCGCGAGCGGCGATCCGCGCACGGCCATCGCCGCCAGCGTCAGGCCCGGCATCGCCGCGGCCAGGACGTGCAGTACGGGCATCGGCGCGGCGATGGGCGAGTCCTGCATCATGATCGCCTGTCCTGCGAGCATCGCGGCCGCGAACATCACCAGCGGCACGATGGCGCGCGGCGTCTCGAAGCGCCCGCTCGGCTCACCCATGGCCGATGAGATGCAGTGATACGTGAGAATGACGCCCGGCACGATGAGCCCCGCCGCGACGAACGTCAGGAGCAGCGCCTGCTCGACGACGCTGCTCACGTTACCGTCGACATCGACCGTTTCGCGTGCGTTGATCAGCGCCAGGAAGGCCAGCGCCGTCATGATGCCGGCCAGCCCCAGGAAGACGCCGTACCCCGACCCGAGCCGCCGCGACCAGCTTGCCAGCGCATGGCGCGCATCGACGCTCTGCAGTCGCGCCAGCAGCCACGCGCCCAAGGCGAACCCGAGCGCCGTCGCGAACACGCCAAAGCTCCACAGTGAGAGGAAGCCGCGGTCGTTCGCGACATCGGGCGATTCCATTTGGCGGATCACAAACGCTACGACGACGAGCAGCGGTCCGCCCGTCAGGAGCGTCAGCGCCGTCAGGGCGAAGAGCACCATCGCCCACGCCCGCGCCGCCACGTACGGCAGCGCCAGTCCGAACACGGCGCCGATCGCCACGGCCCCGGCGATGACCCCCAGCGAGCGACCAACATCAGCCCGCGCCTCCGTCAGAGTGGCGATGTACGTGCCGGCGACGCTGAGGCAGACGATGAGAACGACCGTGCCGATGGTTCCTGCCGCCCACGCCGCGACCTGCCGCCCCGCGGGCTGCGACGGGGGCCTGTAGATGTCGCCGATGCTTGAGTCCATGTGCGCCGACAGTACGCCAGATTGCCTCGTGAGCGCAAAGCGCTGCCCCGCTTTGCGGGTGGGCGCTGCCCCCGCTCTGCGTGTGGGCGCTGCCCCCGCTCTGCGTGCGGGCGGACCGGCGCCTGGCAGTGGCCGTTTAACAGTTAGACAACAACTTGGATCACGGGTGTTAACGGTGAAGTCCGATATCTCCTGTGGAACGAGAGCAACGAATCGAGGATGTGGTGCCCACGTACGTTTCCGTTCTGAAGTGGTCCGGATCTCCCCAGCCGACACCTGGGGCCATTCGTGACGCTATCAGGGAGCGCGCGGCGTTCCTCCGTCGCAAAGGGTTGCACTCGGTGGTGTTCTTGCCCGATGAGGGTGCGTGCGCCGCCATCGCGGTGTCAACCTGTCGCGATGCCGCCGCCGTGTCGTCACTCGCCCGGTCGATCTTCCCCTCGGCCGCGGTGCGTTCCGACACAATGCTCTTCGATGTGCAGCCCGCCACGAACGTCAGGCCACGGACGGTACCTTCCCCGCCGCCCGTGGACTTCCGTCGTGCGCTGCTGCGGGACGTCGTCGGCGCGAGATAGGGAGGACAAGAGACTACGGGATGGAAGCGGCGGGCCGAAAGGTCCGCCGTCTTTCGTTTCCGTGGATGTCACCCACGAGGCGTCGCTGATCAGACTCCCTAAGCCCGCCCTTTGCGTCATTGCGTTGAAAACTAAAGAGAGAGCGGCTGAAACCGCTCTCCCTTTCGGATGTCAGTGTGACGTCTTGCCGTTCGCGCCTACTTCTTGGATTCTTCCGCACCGCAGACGGTGTCCGTGATGAGCCTCGTGACGATGTACGGGTCCATGTTCGCGTTCGGGCGCCGGTCCTCGATGTAGCCCTTGCGGTCGATGGCCACCTGCCACGGGATGCGTACCGACGCGCCGCGGTCGGACACGCCGTAGCGGAATTCCTTGTACGAGCACGTCTCGTGGAGCCCCGTGAGGCGCTCCTCGATGGCGTAGCCGTAGTTGGCGATGTGCAGGTCGTGCTTCTTGCCCAGCGCCTGCGCGGCTCGTTCGCACGGGGCGTAGCTCGTCCGCATGGCCTTGGTCGAGAAGTTCGTGTGGGCGCCAGCGCCGTTCCAGTCGCCCTTCACCGGCTTCGGGTACAGCGTCACCGTGACGCCGAAGTCCTCGGCGATCCGGTAGAGCAGCCAGCGCGCGACCCAGAGCTGGTCCGCCGCCTCGACCGGGCCGACCGGGCCGACCTGGAACTCCCACTGGCCGGGCATCACCTCGCCGTTCGTGCCTGAGATCATCAGGCCGGCGCGCAGGCAGGCGTCCGTGTGCGCCTCGACGATGTCGCGGCCAAACACTTCATCCGCCCCGACGCCGCAATAGTAGCCGCCCTGCGGTGCGGGAAAGCCGTTGTCCGGCCAGCCGAGCGGCTTCGCGCCTTCGAAGAAGGTGTACTCCTGCTCGATGCCGAACCACATCTCGTGCGACTTGTACTTCTTGGCAACCTTCGACAGCGCCGCGCGCGTGTTCGTCGGGTGCGGCTTCATGTCCGTCAGCAGCACCTCCGTCATGACGAGGACGTTGTCGCCGCCACGCAGCGGATCCGGGCAGACGAAGGCGGGCTGCAGCACGCAGTCCGAGTTCGAGCCGGGCGCCTGGTTGGTGCTCGATCCGTCGAAGCCCCAGATCGGCGGCTCCTGCCCAACGGGGACGATCTTGGTCTTCGATCGCAGCTTGGCCGTCGGCTTGGTGCCGTCGATCCAGATGTACTCGGCCTTGTAGTAATCCATCGCTTCCTCACTCCTCGTAGCGTCTCGAGCGCCCGCCGCCGGACGCGTAACACGAATCTGCACCACTGTAGCGAAGCGATGTTACAGCCGTATTTCGCAGCACACGGATCGCGGCAATCGCGCGATCGATGTCTAGCCCCGGCGGACATCGTCCAGCACAGGGGGATCATCGTCCAGCACTCGCGGATCATCGACGAAGCGAGTGACACGGCGCGGCGCGGCACTAGAACGTATGTTCTATACTGCGACAGATGTTCCGTTCCCCTCACCCGGAAGGACGCGTTGTGGACCTGACCAGCGCTCTTGCATGGACCTCCGATGCCGCGACCGCGGCCGCAGGCGGCGGCAACGCTGCCTGGCTGCTCGCCGCGCGGCACCGCGAGCGGGCGGGTCGCCGCACCGCCGTTATCGCGCTCGCTGCACTCAACGGCGGCGTGGCCGCGCAGGCGTGCTTCAGCGGCGCACTCTACGCCACCCACGTCGCCGGCGGCGACGATGCCGCATTCTTCGCGCCGCCGGCCTGGTTGGCGTCACGCGCACTGCTGCTCGCCGGCACGCTCGCGATCTCGGCGCTCATCCTGCGGAGGCGGCGATGACGCCGCGCAATGCGATGGCCGCGGCGATCGGCCGCAACGACGATTGGGAGCGCATCGCCGTCTGCCTGCTGCTGGCGCTCGCGCGGGCCGCTCGCAATGCCCCTCCCGGCACGATCGACGACGTGCTCGCGCTGCTCGAGACCGAAGGCAGCAGCGTTCGGGGCCGCGATGAACGGAACTGAGCGCGACGCCGGCGTCCGGTTCTACGCAGGCGCCCTCGAGGACGGCGAGGAGCTGTACGCCGCAGCCGAAATCGATGGCATCGACGGCGAGGTGGCGATGCTGCGGCTGCACTTGGCGCGGCAC
>JANPBN010000189.1:0-5792 GCA_031430415.1 Dehalococcoidia bacterium | reverse complement strand
ATGTCGCACGCCTGTCCGTACAGATGCACCGGCACGATCGCCTTCGTCCGCGCCGTGATCGCTGCTTCGGCCTGCGCGGCGTCGATGCCGAAGTCATCCTCACGCACGTCGACGAACACGGGCGTCGCGCCGGCATGGATCACCGTGTTCGCCGTCGCCGCGAAGCTGAACGCCGGCACGATCACCTCATCGCCTGCTCCGATGCCGCGGGCCATCAGCGCGAGATGCAATGCCGCTGTCCCGCTGTTCACCGCGATCGCATGCGCCGCCCCGACGTACGACGCGAACGCCGCCTCAAACGCCGCCACGCGTTTACCCTGCGCCAGTTGCCCCGAGCGCAGCACATCGCCGACCGCCGCGATCTCATCCTCCTCGACGACGGGGTGAGCGAGCTTGATCATGATCTGGTGATTGGTGACTGGTGATTGGTGACTGGGCTTCGTGGCGCGGCAGGCTGTCGGTGACGACGTTCCCAATCACCAAACACCACCGACCAGCCACCCAGATCAGAGCGCATCGAAGTGATAGTCGCGGCCGCAGGGGGTGCAGTGCCATTCGTTGTGCTCGGCCATGATCAGCGGTCGCCCGCAGTCGCACACCCAGCCGAAGAAGCGCGCCGGGTTGCCGCGCACCAGCGCGTGATCCGAGACATCGCTCGTGACGACCGCGCCTGCCGCGACGAGCGCCCAGCGACCAATCGTCACGCCCGGCAGGATCACCGCGCCCGCCCCGATCGATGCGCCGGCCTCGACGTGCGTGCTGAGCGCCTCCCAGTCGTCGTCGCTCTTCAGGCTGCCGTCAGGATTGATGGCGCGCGGAAACCGGTCGTTGGCGAAGATCGCTTGCGGCCCGACGAAGACGCCATCGCCGAGCGTGACGCCGTGGTAGATCGCCGCCAGGTTCTGCACCTTGCAGCGGTCGCCAATCGTCACGTCGCGATCGATGTACACGCCTTTGCCGATGATGCACTGCTCGCCGATGCGCGCGCCCTCGCGGACCTGCGCGTCGTTCCAGATGCTTGTGCCGTCGCCGATGAGCGCGCCCTCGGCCACCTCGGCCGTGGGATGGATGCGCACGCGTCCCTGAGCCACCAACGTCAAACCTCCGGGGGTTGTTCGAGCGCCTGCGCCATGCGTTCGGCCGCGTGCCCATCGCCGAAGACCGGCGGCGGGTCGCCCTGCGGCCGTGGGCGCCGTGCCGCTGCCAGTATACGTTCGGTGTCCGCGCCCGCCAGCACGTTCCAGCCGCCCTCGAGCGTCTCGACCCACTCCGTTTCGTCTCGCAACGTCACGCACGGCGTGCCGAGCAGGTACGACTCCTTCTGGACGCCACCCGAGTCCGTCAGCACCATCCGCGCTCCGGCCTGCAGCGCCAGCATGTCGAGGTATCCCACCGGCTCGATGATCCGCACTGGCGGCTCGACCTCGATGTCGGTGCCCATCAGCGCCGCTCGCGTCCGCGGGTGCAGCGGGAGAATCACTGGTTCGTGCAGCAGCATCAGCGCATCGATGATCTCCGCGAGCACATTCGGATCGTCCGTGTTCGATGGGCGATGCACCGTGGCCAGCACGTATCCGCCCGCCTCGAGTACCAGGCGCCTCAGCGCATCGCTCTGCTCGCGGGCGATTCCGGCGTTCGCCAGCAGCGCATCCGCCATGATGTCGCCCGTCATCGAGACGCCGGCCGTGACGCCTTCGCGGGCAAGATTGTCGACGGCCGTCTCCGTCGGCGCGAACAGGTACGACGAGACGTGGTCAGTGATGACGCGGTTGATCTCTTCCGGCATTGCGCGGTTGAAGCTCCGCAGTCCCGCCTCGACGTGAGCGACGGGTATGTGCAGCTTCACCGCCGCCAGTGCTCCCGCGACTGTGCTGTTGGTGTCGCCGTACACAACGACGCGATCCGGCGTCACCCGCTGCAGCACTTCCTCGATGCGCTGCAGCATCTGCCCTGTCTGTGCTCCGTGCGTCCCGGACCCCACCCCGAGGTGATAGTCCGGACGTGGCAGCTTCAATTCGTCGAAGAACACGTCCGACATTTGGGCGTCGTAGTGTTGCCCGGTATGGACCAGAATCTCCTCGTGACGCTGCCGGATCGCACGCGAAAACGGCCCCGCCTTGATGAATTGCGGCCGCGCCCCGACGATCGTTACGACGAGCATGGACTGGGCGCGTAGTGATTAGTGAGTGGTGATTGGGCGCTCGCCACGACCCGCATCAAGGCCAACACTGCACCGGTCAGCTCCCCCTCTCCGCTCGTCGGAGAGGCGCTGCCCCCGCGAAGCGTGCGGGGGGTTGGGGGGTGAGGTACCACGGAGCGCACCGCCATCACAGCGACCGCGTCGGCGCGCCAGCCCCCGTGTCGCGCAGGTCGATGCGGGACAGCGCGTGAAGCCGGGCGCTGATCTCGCCGCGAGAGTAACGGCTGTCGGCGAGTTCGTTGACCTTGGCGACGAGCTCGTCGCGCGTCACCGTCGGCCGCCCTTGCACGAGCGAGATCTTCGGGTGATGCGTCGCCAGCAGCTTCTCGCTCGACGCCACAAGCTCTTCATGCAGCTTTTCGCCGGCGCGAAGCCCCGTATAGACGATCTGGATGTCGCGCCCCGGCTCGAGTCCCTTCAACCGCACCAGCTTCTCCGCGAGATCGGCGATCTTCACCTTCTCGCCCATATCGAGAATGAAGATCTGCCCGTGATCCGCAAACGCCGACGCCTGGATGACCAGCGCCGCCGCCTCCTCCACGGACATGAAGTAGCGCGTCGTGTCGCGATCCGTGATCAGCACGGGCCCGCCGCGATCGATCTGTCGCAGGAAGAGCGGCACAACGCTGCCACGGCTGCCCATCACGTTACCGAAGCGGACCGCTGCGAACGCGGTAGGGCTGTCTTCCCCTGCGGCGGTGACGAGCAGTTCGCCGATCCGCTTCGTCGCGCCGTAGACGTTGTCCGGGTGTACCGCCTTGTCAGTCGAGACGAAGACGAACTTCGTGACGCCGGTGTCGCGCGCGGCTGTGCAGACGTTCAGCGTACCCAGCACGTTCACGCGCATGGCGGCGTGCGGATGATCCTCCATCACGGGGATGTGCTTGTAGGCCGCCGCATGGAACACGACATCGGGCCGCGCTTGCCGGAACACATCGTCCACCTGTGCGCGATCGGCGATGTCACAGAGCCAGATGGCCGTCTTCGATCCGGAGTCTTCGTGCTCGAGATCGCGCTGCAGGTCGTACAGGCCGGTCTCGTTCACGTCCACCAGGTGCAGGACCGATGGCCCGAATGCCATCACCTGCCGCGCCAGCTCCGAAGCGATGAAGCCCGCGGCCCCGGTGATCAGCACGCGCTTACCGCGCAGCGTCGCCGCGCACATGTCGGCGTCGATGTCGACCTGCTCGCGACCCAGCAGGTCATCGGCCGTCACCTCGCGCAGTTGCGCGACGCTCGCTTCGTCGCGCACCAGGTCGCGCAGCCCCGGCACCGTGCGCATCGGCACGCCCGCCTGCTGCGCGATGCCGACGATCTCCCGCATCACCGCTCCCGGCGCCGAAGGGATGGCCAGCGCGACGAGATCGACGCCCTGCTCGGACACCAGTCGCGGGATGTCGTTTCGGTCGCCGAGCACCGTGATGCCATGGATCCGCACGCCCCGCAGCCGCTTGTCATCGTCGATGAAGCCGATCGGGCGGTACTGCCAGCGGGGATTCTGCAGGAACTCACGCGCCAGCAACTGCCCCGTGTGCCCGGCGCCCACGATGAGCACATTCCGGACGCCCGCATCGAAGCCGCCGAATGGATTGCGCGCTGCCCAGAGGCGCGGCCAGAACTTCACCGCGCCCATCGCGATCAGCATCAGCGCCGGCGCGACGACGCTTACCGTCAACGGAATGTGGCGAGGATTCAGGAAGACATTGATCGCGAAGAGGAACACCGACACGACGCCGATCGACACCGCCAGGTTGAACGCATCGACGATGCCTGCGTACTTCCACGACGTGCGATAGATGCGGAACGCCACGTTGCCGACGATGTATGCGGCCGCGATCGGCGCGGCTGCTCCGGCGAAGAAGCGCACCGAAGTCCCAGGTACGTCGCCATCAAAGCGCAGGGCCAGCGCGGCAGCGAAAGAGGCGATGACGATAGCGGCGTCGAGAAGGATTGCGGGGAGGATGCGCACGGCGTCGTGGAGACTGGGAGGCAGGCCCCTGCCGAGGCCGCGGCCGAGGAACCGCACGATGCCACCCCGCCTCTGTCCGTTCGTAGTGACGCCTCCCTGCCCGGAGTCATGCCTCACCGAGCGCCCTTGCGCAGGAGCACCGCCGGCACCGTGCGCGCCAGGATCGAAAGGTCGCGTGCCAGCGAGTGGTTGCTTACGTAATCAAGATCGTAGTTCATGGTTTCTTCGTACGTCAAATCCGCGCGGCCGTTCACTTGGGCCAGGCCCGTGATCCCCGGCTTCACGTCGTGCCGCCGGTGATACTCCGGCGGGTACTGGTCCACCAGTTCCGGGATCTCGGGCCGCGGCCCGACGAGCCGCATTTCGCCCCGCAGGACGTTCCAGAAATTCGGCAGCTCGTCCAGGCTGCTCGCGCGCAGAAAGCGCCCGACACGCGTCAGCCTCGAGGAGGGCGTCGTGAACACGAACGTCCGGAAGTGCTCGGGTTCGAGCTTGGGTGTTTCATACGGCGTGTGCCCGTCGTGCGACATCGATCGGTACTTGTAGAAGGTGAAAGCTTTGCCCTTCAAGCCGACCCGCTTCTGGATGAAGAACACAGGCCCGGGCGAGTCGATCTTGATCGCAATAGCGATCACCGGAAACGTGATGAGGAATGCCGCCAGGCCGAGAATCCCGATGACGACGTCGAGTGCGCGCTGGTGCATGGGGCGGTTAGTTTCGATGTTGTTCCACGAGTTCCGCGACGGCACTGGCCACGCGGCCGGCGTCCGCTTCTGACATCCGCGTGTAGAGCGGCAGGGAGAGCATCGCCTCAAAGCTGGCGTCTGCGACCGGAAAGTCGCCCGGGCCCCACCCGTACGTCTCTCGATAATACGGGTGATGGTGCACCGGAATAAAGTGTACCGAGGTTCCAATGCCGCGTTCCCGTAGCTTCACGATGAACTCGTCCCGGCCGATGTCAAGCGCACCCGCACGTAGCTTCAGCACGTACAGGTGCCACGCGTGCGTGGTTCCGGTGCGCTCGCGTGGCGCGATCAGCTCCGGCATCTCCGCGAAGCGTTCGTGATACACGCTCGCCAGCTTTCGCCGCTTCGCCTGAAATTCTGGCAGGCGACCGAACTGCACGTGTCCGAGTGCTGCCTGGAAATCGCTCATCGCGTAGTTGTAGCCCGGCGCTGTGACCTGGTACGCCCACGATCCCCTCGCGGTGTAGCGATCCCACGCGTCGTCATTCATGCCGTGCAGCGCATACAACCGGCACCGCGCGGCGAGAGCATCGTCGTTCGTCGTCACCATGCCGCCGCGCGCCGTCGTCACGTTCTTCGTCGGATAGAAGCTGAACACCGTCAGGTCGCTGAAACCGCCGACCGGTGACTCCCGGACATACGTACCCAGCGCGTGCGCGGCGTCCTCGACGACGCGCAGGCCATGCCGTCGCGCGATCGCGCCGATCTCATCGATCCGGCACGCCGCGCCGCCGTGGTGCACCGGCACGATCGCCCGGGTCCGCGGCGTGATCGCCCGTTCGATTGCCTCCGGGTCGATGCAGTGGTCGTCTGCCTCGATGTCCGCGAGCACCGGCGTGGCGCCCGTGTGGATGATCGTGTTGACCGTCGCGACGAA
>JANPBN010000188.1:0-1859 GCA_031430415.1 Dehalococcoidia bacterium | reverse complement strand
TCAACGGCCTTGGGATAGGGACATCCGTCGGTCTGGGAGCGCTCATCGGCCTCGGCATCGTCGCCCCCGGCTTCGCGTTCGACGAAGCATTCGCGACGATGCTGTTCTACGGCGGCATCAGCGGCCTCGTCTTTGAGATGTACCGCTTCGCGTTCTCGTTCGGGCGTCCGGCGAAGCGGTAGCGGGCTGGCGACGCAGAGCGACCTAACCCCAGCCCTTCCCTGAAGGGAAGGGAGTCGCGGCCTGACGCTCCGCGTCGGTAGCGACGTCACCGTGCGGGCGCTGCCCCCGCGAAGCGTGCGGGTGGCCGTCAGGCCGGGTGAGGGCCAACAACCTCCGCCCGCAGCCGGCTCTCCCCGATCGCGATCACGTCGCCCTCGTCGAGGATCACCCACTCCACCGGCTTCCCGTTCACGTTCGTCTGCCGCGCCGTTCCAGCAAGATGCCGCAACATGATCTTGCCGACCTTCATCCACACCTGCGCGTGCTTCGACGCGACCTCGCTGCTCCGGGTGATGCGGATGCCGGAGCGCGCATCGGCCCCGAGCACCAGCGGCTGCGACGAGAACAGCACCACGTCCCCGGCGCCCATGCCATCGACGATGACGAGCCTGCCCGCGCCGTGTACCGGGTCGATGATCATCGCGGCGTCGGGCTGGGGCACGGGCTGCGCGGCCGCGAGCCGTGGGTTCGGCGCCACCGTCGCTTCTTGCTGCGCCACCGCCTCGCGCGCCGCCACCCAGCGCATGTAGAACGTCCCGCCCGTCAGCAGCACCGCCGCCGCCACAACCGCCAGCACGCCGATGAGCACGATATTCGCGCCGCCGCCCGAGCCGCCGCTGGCATCGGGCTGTGCGACGGTACCGCGCGTCGGCACAGCCGTCGGGACGACGCCCGGAACGCCGCGCGTGAACGCCGTCGGTGGCGACGACACGCTGAGGCCGTCCAGCGTCGCCTCGATGCGAAGGACCGCCTCGGCGCCGTCGGCCGCGCCGGTCGCGCGCATCGTGACGATGTACTGGCTCCGCAGCAGCGTGGCGATGCGACCGTAGACGTCGCCGAGGCCGCCGGTGGATGCGCGCTGGTACGCGCCCTGCGTCTCGTCGGCAAGGAGTTGCAGGTATGCGTCGTCCGGGTCGCCCAGCCCGACGCCGAAGACTGGCACCCCGGCCGCCCGCGCCGCAACGATCGACGCCGGCGCGGTCGACGTCGATCCGGCCGAATCATTCTTGCCATCGGACAGCAGCACGATCGCCTTGCGGCCGCCGGGCGCCTGCACCGCCGCGAAGACCGAAGCCTCGACCGCCTGGTACAGCGCCGTCGGCCCGAACGCTTGCAGCCCCGCGATGCCGGCATTGAGCTGCGACCGGTCCGCCGTCAGCGGCACGACGACGTTGACAGTGCTACTGAACGAGTAGAGCGCCGCCTGGTCCGCCGGCGCGAGGCTCGCGACGAACTGCGTCGCCGCCGCGCGCGCCGCCTCGATGGGCGCGCCCGCCATGCTTCCCGACACATCGACCACGAGAATGACGCTCAGCGGCACGGAAGCGTCCTGCGCCGCCGTGACGCCAGTGATCGCGACGGGCGCGTCCGCCTCGAACGCCCGGAAGTCCGCCGCTGTCAGCCCCGGCTTCGGCACCCCGCGCGCATCGATCGCCGTCACGATGGCGCTCAGCTCCGGATACGCCGCCGCATCGAGCTGGTTCACCACCACGTCCGGCGGCTCCTGCGCCCCGGTACGCGCCGGCACACCCAAAGCCACAGCACAGAGCGAGAGCATGAGAGCCGCAATCAGTCGCATAGTATTGAGCATCGTAGCGCAGCCTCGATGCCGCCGCACGGCGCGGACAATGTATGGC
>JANPBN010000187.1:0-2477 GCA_031430415.1 Dehalococcoidia bacterium | reverse complement strand
TCCTCCGCCGTCAGCCCCGCCGAAGTCAGCGCGACGCCATACGACCCGTCAAAGACGAGCACCCGCTCCGCCAGCGCCTCCCGCAGCAGCCTCGATCGTGATTCGCGATCAGTCATAGGACTATTAGTGTAGGGGATTCCGCCGACGGGATGCGGGAGGGTTCAACGCGGGGGCGCCGAGTGTGCGTACCGTTACCGGGGCAGTTCGCCTTCTACGAGGCCATGCCGCAGCGCGTACCCCGTAACCTCGACGCGTCCGTGGGCACCCGTCTTCGCGTAGATGTTCGCGATGTGGCGCGCAGCCGTGCGTTCGCTGAGCGACAACGCCAGCCCGATCTCGCGATTGCTATCGCCTTCGACAAGCCGGGCGAGCACCTCGCGCTCCCTCGGCGTGAGCGCAACGGCGGCGCCATCGGGTATGCGGTACGGCGCCGATGCGGCACGCGGCGCATCGGCGAGAAAGCGCCACGTCTCGCCCGCGAACACTTCGCGGGTCTGGGCGTTCAGGAACTGGGCATGCGGGATCGCGACGGCGACCTCGCGGCTAAACTCCTCCCCGATGAACATGCCGGGCTCCGTCAACACCAGCGTCGGGACACGTATGCACGGCGCGCGGTCGCGGATATCGATGGCATCGACCCAATGGTGGACACGCCCCGCGTTCTCCGGCGTGACCGCCTCGAGCATGAGACGCGCCATGATGCGGTTCTCTTCGATACCGGCGCTTGCTCCGTACATGATGTGCACGGCAGCGTCAGCAAAAATGGACCAGTCCTGGTGGCGAAGTGCGCGCACCGCGGCCATCGCGGGCGTGTCGAGCGCGTCGGCGGCACGCAAGAACGGGTAGTGCAGCACGAGGCGTGACACGCGCTCCGGATGCCTGACGGCAAACTCGACCGCAATCGGGTTCGCGGTAGTGGCCCCCACCAGCCCGATCTCATCGAATTCGAGCGCATCCACCACCGCCTCGAGATCTGCGACAAAGCCGTCGAGCGTGAACTGATCAGCGGGGCCGGATGAGCCGTGGCCGCGCGGGTCGAACATCACCCACTGCCAGCCCGTGGCAGCGGCGATCGCTGCGAGCTGGCGGTCAAACTCCGAGAGCTTCCACAGCAAGCTGAAGTGCCGGGTCGGCACGCCCTGCATGTAGATGAGCCCCCGGCCCTCGCCAACGGTCGCATAGGCGATGTCTATGCCGTCGCGCGTTCGCGCGAACTTGATGGGCGGTACGTCGTCCATGGCCGGATTATCGACCACGGGAGCAATCTCGTCCAATAGGCGGCGGCCTCTTTCTACATATTCCGTGCCACCGTGGTTTCCGAAATAGACATGATCAGCGTATCGACGCGCGAGCTCCCCAAGCGCATATTCAGATTCGGCGAGTCGCCGGACGTCTGGGTACTGCTCGGCGCCTGGCGGCTCGCCCGAGCAGTACGTTTCGTTTGAAGTGAGGGCAAACAGCATGAACACGCGAAAGTGGATGGCAGCACTGGCGGCTCTGGCCACCGGGCTGGCGGTGATCCTGGCGACGATGTCGCCGGGCGCGCAACGGGCGGGCGCCGTTCCCGATGACGATGTAGCCGACCTCGTCGTCGGCCAGACATCCTTCACGGCTGGCAATTGCAACGATCCCGTTCCTACCGCATCGACGGTCTGCCGGCCATGGTCCGTCGCCGTCGACGCAGCGGGTAACGTCTACGTCTCCGACAGCTACAACAATCGCGTCCTCGAGTACGACAACCCGGCGACGACCGGCAACACGGTGGCCGATCGCGTCATCGGCCAGCCCGACATGACAACGATCTCCTGCAACGGCGGCGGCCTCTCCGCAAGCACACTCTGTGATCCCCGTGGCATCGAGATCGACAGCGCCGGAAACCTGTGGGTAGCCGACAGCACGAATCATCGGGTGTTGCGCTATGCCGACCCGGTCACGAACGACGCCCTCGCAGACAACGTCATCGGCCAACCCGACTTTGTGACTGCTGCATGTGCCGGAGGACACGGCGCGACGCCGTCGTCGCTCTGCGCCCCGTACGACGTGGAGATCGACCCCGCAGGCAATGTATATGTCGCGTCGGGGTACGAGAGCCGCGTAGTCGAATACGACACGCCGCTAACAACCGACGCGGTGGGTGACAGGGTCTTTGGGCAACTGTCACTCACCACGACCGAGTGCGGCTTCCCCGCGGACGTGGTGTTCTGCTTCCCGGAGAGCGTGGCGCTCACGGCATCGGGATCGCTTGTCGTCGCCGACAGCGGCAACTCGCGTGTCTTCATCTACGACACGCCGCTGACGGACCAGACGCGCGACTATGTGCTGGGAGCGCCCAACTTCTTCCCGCCCGGCTGCAACTACAGCGGCATCAACGCATCCACGCTCTGTTATCCGGGCGGCGTCGCCACCGAAGGCGACGTCATCTACGTCAGCGATACGCAGAACGCCCGCGTCCTGCGCTACGACACGTGGCCGGGGGC
>JANPBN010000186.1:0-6437 GCA_031430415.1 Dehalococcoidia bacterium | reverse complement strand
AGTTGGTCGCGCATGTGGGGGGCGTAGGCGGCGTTGCCAGCGGCTGCATCGGCGGCGCTCCATGTGCCGTCCTGGCCGGGCGGGAGGATGTTCAGGAAGCCTTTGGCATCGCCGAAATCCTGA
Source organism: Dehalococcoidia bacterium (assembly GCA_031430415.1). Taxonomy (GTDB): domain Bacteria; phylum Chloroflexota; class Dehalococcoidia; order DSTF01; family JACRBR01; genus JANPBN01. The sequence continues at coordinate 6,314 of JANPBN010000186.1, read as the reverse complement.
TAGTGGCCGATGGGCGGGTCTGCTGTGGCGCGATCACCGGCTGATCCGAGGAGCACGGCGGCGGCGACGATCGCGGCAAGGATCGGCTTCATGGTTGAGCCTTCTCAGTGGAATGCGCGGGGTCGCGGCGATGATATCACACGGGGGTGGGGGGCTGGTGATTGGTGATTGGTGATTGGGATGGTGGTAGTGGTGGCGGGGTGCGACTGTCAAGTTCGGTCGCGCGGCGGTGTGTTGGACGGGACAGTCAGGTGGCAGGTTGCCGGGTGGCGCGGTGGCGATTCAGTCGGCGCCAGTCGGCGCCCGTTGCGGCGCCAGAAACCGGGGGCGGGCTCAGTCATCGGCCACCGGCGCTGGGGTGGCGCCGGGGAGTCTATGCGCCGTCGCCGGCGGCGGCTTCGGATGGCATGGTGGGGGCGTTGGGCCGCCATTCGCCGCCCTGGGCTTGCTGCTGCGCCTGCTTCATGGTGATCGCCATGGCTGCAGCGGCCTTGGGGTCGGCGGCGATCTTCGCGATGACGGCGGCCGAGGCACCGGCGATCAGCGTCTCCTTGTTCGCCTCGACGAATTCCGCCGATGCCTGCTGTGCGCGCACGTAGCCGTTGACCTGCGGAATAACGTAGCGGGCGAAGAGGTCCCACGAGCGTGCGGTCGCCTCGCGGTTGGCCCAGTCGTGTGCGAAGCCGAGGACGACGCCGAAGCCGCCTGTGACATCGACCAGCTTGCGGATCGAGGCGACGAGCTCGTCGGGCGTGCCGATGACGGCGGCGCCGGTGCCGTCTGCGCCGCGGCCGGCGATCTGCGCGAGCAGCTCATCGGGATCTTCGACGCGATGCGCGCCAGGACGGCCGAGGACGCGGACGTTGTACTCGTTGTGCCAGCGCTTCAGGCCGTGCTTGGCTTCGTTCTCTGCGTCCTTGCGCGACTCGGCGAGGTGCCAGTTCATGACAACGCGCCAGTTCTTGCGGTCGACGGTCTGGCCGTGCTTCGCCGCGGCCTCCTGCGCGAATGACCACTGCGTCGGTAGCGCCTGGAGACCTTCGGACGAGGTGGAGGCGATGGAGAGGACGCCGATGCCGTACTTGCCGGCGATCTGCATGCCGGAGGGGCTGATCGATGACGCGGTGGCCATCGGCATGTTTTCTTGCAGGGGCAGGATCTGGAGGGCGGCGTCGCGGAGGGTGAACCAGTCGCTCTCGTAGCTGAAGCGCTCTTCGCCGCGGAGGAGGCGAATGATGACGCCGAGCGCCTCATCCTGGCGATCGCGCTGGGTCATGGGGTCGATGCGGAGGGTGTGCGCGTCGGAGGGGAGGGCGCCGGGGCCGGAGCCGAACATGGCGCGGCCGCGCGTCATGTGGTCGAGCTGGACGATGCGCTGGGCGACGTTGAACGGGTGGTGGTACGGCAGCGAGATGACACCCGTGCCGAGCATGATGCGCTCGGTGCGCTGCCCGGCGGCGGCGAGGAACATCTCGGGCGAGGCGATCATCTCCCAGCCGGAGGAGTGATGCTCGCCGCACCACAGCTCATCGAAGCCGAGGCGGTCGAGTTGGGCGGCGAAGTCGATGTCTCGCTGGAACTGGAGCGTTGGGTGCTCGCCGAGGGGGTGATGGGGCGCGAGGAACGCGCCGAACCGAAGTCTGCTCATGGGGATGCGTCTCCTCGCCGAACGGTGCGCCGGGGTACGGTCATCAATGGTTGCGGGTATGTGGCGTTGTGTCGAGTGGCGGTGGGGTGGATGCGGGAAGCGTGATGCGAGAGGCGGGATGCGAGAGGCGAGAGGAGGGATGCGGCAGAGCGGAGTTGCATCCGCGATGTCTCGGCTGCGCTGCGAGATGCGGGACGCGGAGAGCGGGATTCCCTCGGGTCGCGGACGGGGCGGGGGCCTCACCCGGCCTGCGGCCACCCGCACGCTTCGCGGGGGCAGCGCCCTCTCCACGCCGTGGAGAGGGAATCGCGATCCAACCTGCCGCGCGAAGGCGGCGTCGCCTGCCTTCGGCCTACGGCCTCCGGCGTTTGGAGCGCTGGCCGTTGAAGATGCCGAGGAGGGGCGAGCCGGCGCCGATGATAAAGCCGAGGTCGTACCAGTTGCCGGTTCTCGCACCGTCGTAGAAGGGAAAGCGGTCCCACATTCCGATGGCGTGGGCGATGAGCACGATCCAGGCCGTGAAGCCGTTCCAGAATCCCCAGAGCAAGTCCTGCCACCACATGGGCGCGCCTCCGATGATCCGGGCAATGCTGCCCACATCGATTCTACGCGACGGCGGGCTGCGCCGTGTGGCGCGGGAGGAAGGCGGCGCGCCAGGCGAACGGGGCTTCGGCGAACGGGGCCTCGGCGGCGAGGGGGGCCGGGGACGTGGCTGCAGCGACAGGCGCGGCGACCGGCAGCGGCGGCCCCTTCAGAAGCGATGGCCGGGCGGCGGGGCCTCGGGCGAAGGCGGCGTCGACGAGCGCGAATGGCTCGGGAATGCTGACGCATTCGGTGCGGGCGACCATGAGATCGAGGGTGCGGGTCTTGTCGAGAATCAACATGGCCCATGTGTCGCACAGGGCGGGGCGCGCAGGCATGCGGGTATTCGCTTAGACGGAGGGCGATGCGCCCTGACAACGGGCCGGCTGAGCGCTCATCTGGCGGTATGGGCGGGGTATGAGAAGATATTGGCCGCTGGCGGATGGGGCCGTATCGTGCGGGTTATCGCGTAGGGATTCGCAGCGGCGAGAGTCTCGGTGGCGGTGATGGAGGAACGATGGCGAAGCGAGCAAGCCCACTCGACCGGCTGCGGGCGATCTGCATGGCGATGCCGGAGGCGACGGAGCGTCTGAGCCACGGATCGCCCACGTGGTTCGTGAACGACAAGAAGGTGTTCGTCACGTATACGGACAACCATCACAACGACGGCCGGGTGGCGTTCTGGTGCGCGGCGCCGGAAGGCGCGCAGGACGTGCTGGTGCGCGGAGACGGGGGACGTTTCTTCGTGCCGCCGTACGTGGGGTATCGCGGCTGGCTGGGCGTGCGGCTCGATGGGCCGGAGGACTGGGAGCTGGTCAAGGAGCTTGTGCGGGACGCGTACCGCGTTGTCGCGCCGAAGCGCCTTGCGGCGATGATGGAATAGGCGGCTGGTGATTGGTGATTGGTGACTGGGCGGGTGATTGATGCCTTTCGATGAAGGGCTTGCAGAGCGAATCCGGGCGATCGTTGGGGACGAACCGGGGATGCGGGAACAGAAGATGTTCGGCGGCATCGCCTTCATGCTTCGCGGGAACATGGCGGCGGGGATCATCGGCAGTGAACTGATGGTGCGCGTCGGGCCGGACGCCTACGTCGACGCTCTGGCGCTGCCGCATGTGCGCCCGATGGATGTGACGGGCCGGCCCATGCGGGGGTTCGTGCTGGTAGGTGTGGAGGGCATCGCAACACGCGCGGCGCTGCGGAAGTGGCTGGCGCGCGGGCTTGGGTTTGCGGGAACGCTGCCGGCGAAGTGAAGGATTGGAGTGGGGTGTTTGGTGTTCGGCGGGGCCTAGCTCGTCATGCCTTTGAGGCCGACGAGGGCGCGGCCGTGTTCGATCTCGCCCATGTGACGGAGGCCGTGCTGGTAGACGAAGCATTCGAGGACGTCGAGCTTGCGGAGTGGGGCGCCGGGGCCGATGACCATGGCGCAGAAGATCTGCTGCATGTTCGGCGGTAGTTCGGCGAGCAGCACCTCGGCCAGAGTGTCCTCGCTGAGGGATGCCAGGACGCCGGCAGTTCGGGCGATGACCTCGGACTGGTAGGTCTTCCACGCGGCGAAGTCGGCAAAGGAGATGTGCTCCATCTCCTCTACGCTCTCTTCGCGGCCGAGGCGGTCGATGCTGACGCCGATCTTCGCGGCCCAGCCGCCCGACTCCCAGATCGTCGGCTGGCGGAGGAAGGGGGCGCTTGCCGCCTGGTCCTGCGCGCGGATGTAGTGGCTAAGGCTGAAGGCGATGGGCAGGACGCCTTCTCGCTCCTTGTGGTTGACCTGTTCGAGGGTCATGTCAGAGACGGCGCGCTCCCATAACTCGTTCATGGCGCGGATGCGGTTTCGCAGCGACGTGACGAACATCTCGGACATGGCGTGCTCCCTCGGGGCGGCGGATGGCTGACGTCGCATCGTATGCCACGGGGTCTGTGACCGCTATGTTGATGCGGAATCGTGGCCGCGGCCCTGTGGCACGGCAAGGCGAGTACGCGAGGGCGCGATGAGCACGATCGCACGGATTGAGATCACCCATCACCAGTTGCCGCTCGATCCCGCGTTCCCGGCATCGTGGGACCCGACGCCGCGGACGAAGTTTCCGGCGACGATTGTGCGCGTGTTCGACGACGCTGGGCGCTGCGGCATCGGCAGCGGCGATGCAATGTATGGATTCGCGGACTACGCGCGTCACCTCATCGGCGTGGATGCGCTCGACATCGACCGGCTGCACGGGATGCTGATGAACATCGAGTTCCACGCGGGACGGCCGTGGCCGATGGACGTGGCGTTGTGGGATCTTCGAGGCAAAGTTCGCGGCGAGCCGGTGTGGAAGCTCTTGGGCGGTGAGGGCGCACCGATCCGCGCGTACGCGTCGACCGGCGTGCATCGTCCGGCCGGGGCGATGGAGGATGTCGCGCGGGCGGCGATCGAACGCGGCTTCGGCGCGTTGAAGGTGCGCTTCGGGCGCGCGCGGATCGAGGACGACATCGCCGTGGTGCGGGCGATTCGGGACGCTGTCGGCGATGCGCTGGAGCTGATGGTGGACTGCAACCAGGGATGGCGGATGCCGTGGGATACGTCGGCGCCGTGGCGCATCGACACGGCGATCGAGGTGGCGGAACAACTGGCGGCCGAGCGCGTGTACTGGATCGAGGAGCCGCTACATCGCGGCGACTACGACGGGTATGCGGAACTGCGGCGGAGCGTCGCGATCCGCGTGGCGGGCGGCGAGATGACACGCGAGCCGTACGAGTTCCGGGAGCTGTTGGTGCGGCAGTGCCTCGATGTGTTCCAGCCCGATTGCGTCTGTAGCGGCGGCATCACCGGGCTGCGGACGCTGGCGCGTGATGTCGACGCGGCGGGGAAGATCTTCACGCCGCACACGTGGGGCAACGGTATCGGTCTGATGGCGAACATGCAGCTTGTGGCGGGCAGCCGGGGCACCACATTCATCGAATACCCGTTCGACCCGCCGGAGTGGACGCCCTTGCGTCGCGACTATATGCTCACGCACACGATCGAGCCGGACGAGGCGGGGTACCTGCATCTGCCGGCCGCGCCGGGTCTCGGCATCGAACTCGATGAGGCGATGCTGGCGCGGACGGTGAGCGCACAGGCGACGTTCTCGTAGGAGTGGCGACGATGATGATCGGCGAATCGTTCGTTGGCAGCGGGGCGAATGCGGCGCATCTCAACGTTATCGCCGGCGCTCGCGACGGGCCGGTGGGTGCGGCGTGGGCGAACGCGCTCTCGAGTCCGACGGCGGGGCATCTGCCGTTCATGGTGGTGTTGCAGCCGGGGGTGCCAGTGAAGCCGGCGACGGTGTTCATCAACAAGGCGGCACTGCGCGGCGAATCGCACGAGCGGATGACGTGGGGGCCGGCGCAGGCGGGCGTCGCGAAGGGCGTGCAGGAGCGGATGCTCGACGGAACGCTCCCGGCCGAGGCGGCCGACGGCTGGTGCGTCATCGTCGCGGCGTGGGTGGACTGGTCGGCGGATGACGCCGATGCCGTATTCGAGAACAACTATCGCGCGGCACGGGAGGCCATCGAGCGGGCGATGGGCAACGAGCCGACGCTCGATGCGGTGCGCGAGGCGGCGGCGCATCCGCACAATCCCTTCTACACGCCGGAAGACTGACACATGGACTACGTCGGCCTCGGCCGGACGGGCGTGCAGGTGTCGCGGCTGTGCTTGGGCACGATGACGTTCGGCACGCCTTCGTGGCGGCCGTGGGTGCTCGACGAGGCGGCGAGCGCGCCGATCCTGAAGGCGGCGGTCGATCGCGGCATCAACTTCTTCGACATGGCGGACTTCTACTCGCTGGGCGTGGGCGAGGAGGTCGTGGGGCGAACGCTGCTGGCCCACGCGCGCCGCGGCGACCTGGTGCTGGCGAGCAAGGTGTACTACGCGATGGGCGATGGCGCGAATGCCATCGACCCGAATGCGGGCGGACTCTCGCGGCGGCACATCATGGACGCGATCGATGCGTCGCTGCGGCGGATCGGGACGGACTATCTCGACCTGTACATCGTGCATGCCTTCGATCCGAAGACGCCGATCGAGGAGACGCTCGATGCGCTGAACGATGTCGTGCGC
>JANPBN010000185.1:0-5509 GCA_031430415.1 Dehalococcoidia bacterium | reverse complement strand
GATCTACAAATCGGACGCGGCGACCCTCTCGACGAGGTCCGAAAGATCGAACGATACCTTCGTGACCCACGTGTCCACGTCGCGATCGATCCCGAGTACGCGGTCGGGCCGCAGGGCGTGCCGATCGAGACGCCCGGAACGATCAGCGGTGAGCAGATCAACGCCATCCAAGACTACGTGGCCGGCATCGTTGAAAAGTACAATCTTCCGCCCAAGCTGATCGTCGTGCACCAGTACCTGGAAGACACGGTGATCGGGGGTGAGCAGATTCGTAGCGTCGCGAATGTGGATCTCGTCTTCAACATGGATGCTTTCGGCGGGATTGCCGAGAAGGCGGAGCGATACTCGATGTTCTCGAGCCTCGGGTACTCGCGGTACCACGGCTTCAACATCTTCCTGCGTCAGGACGACCGCGTGATGAATGCGGAGGAAGTACTCCGGCTATCGCCGATGCCGCGCGTGATCTTCTATCAATAGGGGAGCGCGCGAGTCGAGCATGCCAGTTGTGGCGCCCGTGGGGCATTCAGCACTTCTGCATCTGGCGCTGGCATTGACGCTGCTCGTCTCAGGTCTTGGGAGCCTGGCCGCGCGGGCGAACGCGGAAGCCAGCCGGCCCTGTGACCCTTCGAACGCCGTGGCGTCCCTGGCGTCCGCGGCCCCGGTGACCGCACGCCGATCGGACGGGCCGCCGGTGGCAGCTGCGGGCGCGGCGGTGATCGATGGCGACTCAGGCGCACTGTTGCTCGACATCGGCGCGCACCGGCGACTTGCGCCGGCCAGCACGACAAAGATGCTCACGGCGAAACTGGCGCTAGAGCATGGGGATCTCGATCGCGTCATCATCTCGCAAACGGACGCTCGCGCGATGACTGACAGTTCCGTCATGGGACTGTACGTTGGCGCGCCGATCACCGTCCGCGACCTGTTGTACGGGCTCATGCTCCCTTCCGGAAACGACGCGGCGATCGAGCTTGCGATAGCGGTCGCCGGCGACGAACGGGCATTCGTCGGAATGATGAACGAGCAGGTTCGCGCCCTCGGCCTGACGAACACGAACTTCGTGAACCCGCATGGTCTTGACGACGCGAATCAGTATTCGACGGCATATGACCTGGCCATGATCGGCCGGTACGCGATGGGCGATCCGGAGTTCGTGCGTATCGCCAGCACGCCGCGGTATCGCCTGCCTGCGCCGTTTGACTATGACCTGATCAACGGCAACTCGCTTCTGGGCTCGTATCCGGGCGCCGAGGGTGTGAAGATTGGCTGGACGGATGCGGCGGGTTGGACATTTGTCGCATCCGCGACGCGCGACGGCCATCGCGTGTTCGCCGCGTTGCTGGACACGGAGGACCGTGACGGCGAAGCGGGACGTCTGCTCGACTGGACGTGGCAATCGTATCGGTGGGACGGACTGCCCGGACAGCCACCGACATGGGTCGGCTCGCGGCCGCTGTCTGCGGCTGCGAGCGTGAATGCCGTGATTCCGTGCTGCAAGACGCCCGGTACGACGAGCGACGCGGGCATCGCGGGTTTGCTGTCCGGTGAACGCTCGATGGGTCTGCGCCTCCGTGAGATCCTTCCGGCATTTCACCATCTCTTAACGAAGGGCCGTTTGCTTGGGGGCGGACTTGATCGCCCTCCTTCTCTCGCTGCGACCGAGCAGTGCGACGAATCTGCAATGCCGTGGCAGCGCTGAGTTCGGTGCGCTCCATGTGGTGGCGATACGATTGGTTCGGATGGGAACCGATCGGAGCGCAATGTGACCAAGGCCCCAGTCGTCGTGGCGGTGGATCATCAGCCGGGCGTATTGCGGCTCATCCGGCACGAGCTATCTCACCGCGGATTCCGCGTAGTCACCACGCACAAGGGCGCGCAGGCCGTGCAGGTAGCGGCGACCGAACGTCCCGACATCTTGCTGATCGACCTTGCAACGCCAGACCTGCCGGGCACCGAAGTGGTGCGCCGGCTGCGAGAGCGCACGTCGGCGCCGATCATCATGCTGACGAAGCATGGGCGCCACAGCAGCGCTGAACTCGGATTCGCGCTGGGCGCCAATGATCGCCTCGATAAGCCGTTTAGCGCTGACGAGCTCAGCGAACGCGTGCGCCTGGCATTACAGCGCTATCCGGGGTCCTGGTTTGGTGAGAACGTCATTCGTTCCGGCGATGTCGCGATCGACTTGAACCGCCGAACCGTGACGCGGGAGCATGTCCTGGTACCGGTCACCGCCACCGAGTGGCGGCTCCTCGAGGCGCTGGCCGCGCATGCCGGCTCGGCCGTCGGGGTCACGGAACTGGCCGATGCCGTCTGGGGGGAGCGCGTGTTCGGCGCGCTCCCGAATGTGCGTGTCTGGATCGCGCGGCTGCGGAGGAAGCTCGAAGAGGCTCCGCGGCATCCGCAAATCATCCTGACGGTTCGCGGGCTTGGGTACAGCCTTGTGCCGAATGGCGCGGGGGCCCGGACGCTCGCCGCTGTGGGGTGAATTGCGTGCCAGGCGGGTCGTCAGCCTCGGGCCGATGATCCGCGTCCGGTCTGCGACGCAAATGACACGCCCTGTGCGCGGAACGTGGCGGTCGAGTCGCGTCACCGGCTCTACTATTGGAAACAGGCGTGAAATGTGGAATCCATCCGCGATCGGCGCGGGCGACAGCTCCGCCAAGTGGCCGCCTGAGGGGTAATGCCCGTTGGCCTGGCCGGCGTTTAGGGACGAGGCGAGAGCCACGTCCCTTCTTTTTTACGTGAGGGGATGTAGGGTTTGGCTGGGGATTCCCACGTGGAGGAGCTTGGCAGCCGCAGAGAAGCGTGCGGCTATCGGGGGGCGGGCGTCGCGATGGGCGCGGGTGAGGGTTGCGGCTCCGCCGGCTGTGGTGTCGGCTCAGCGACGAGCGGCGCCGGAGCTGCCGGCGCCTGGCCCGTCGGCTGTTCGACCGTGGCGACCGGGGTTGGCGCAGACGTGCGCTGCGCGGGGCGCCCGCCGCGATACATACGGAGGTATTCCTCGGCGAGGGTCCGCTTCCACCCTGTGAGCTCCTCTGGCACGCTACCGGCCTTCGGCTTGCCCAAGGCGCCGATGCCCTGGCCACCCCACCAGCGATCGGTTTGCTTCTTCAGTGCATCCTCGGCGAAGAGTCCCTTTACCGTGGGGCAATTCATGCCCTTCTCGAAGACCAACCCGCTGGGTACGCAGACGGTTGCTTCGACGATGCCGTCGGGCTTCACGAAGTCGCGCGGCGTTCGTCCCGCGAGGGCTCGCGCCATGACATCGTGCCAGGTTCTGCCGGCGATGGTCGTACTGAAGATGTTCACCATGGGACGGTTATCGCTGTTGCCGACCCAGACGCCCACGGCGATGTCGGGCGTGTATCCAAACGTCCACGTGTCGCCAATCAGCTTGTTGCCTTCGTACGGTTCGCTTGTGCCGGTTTTCGCGGCGACGCGCCAGCCTTCGATGTTCAGACTGCTGCCACGACCGTAGGTAATCTGGCGGTTCTCATCATTGGCGAGCGTGTCGGTCACGAGGTACGCATATTCGGGACGGATCGCCTGGTCGGTCCTCGCGGCGGTGTTGTTCAGGACGATGCTGCCGGTGCGATTGCGGATCAACAGCACGGAAATCGGATCGAGATTGCGATTGCCCGCGGGTAACGTTTCCGTCGTTGGTTGCCCGACCATCGCGCCGTTGTTCGCGAAGGTGCTGTATCCGTACACCATGTCGAGCAGCTTCACATCGGTTCCACCGAGTGTGAGGGCGGGACCAAGTTCCCGATCGAGCGTCGTGATCCCCATGGCCTTCGTGGTCGCGATCATGTTTTGGACGCCGACCCAGAGGATCGTCTTGAACGCCGGGATGTTGAAGGAGTTACCGAGCGCCTGCTTGAGCGTGACGACGCCGCGGAACCTGCCGTCCGGATTCCGCGGCGTGAACTCCTTGCCATCAGCTTCCTTGTAGGTGATTTTCGAGTCGATGATCGGCCAGTCGGGACTCCAACCCTGCTGGAAGGCCGTGGCGTACGTGAAGGGCTTGAGCGTCGACCCGGGCGAGTTCAGGGCGAGGGCGTTATTCACGGTGCCGTCGATGTCGTCACGGAAGTAGTCGCGGCTGCCGACCATTGCCAGGATCTGGCCCGTGGGCGGCGACATGACAACAACCGAGCCGTTGTGGCCATCGGTCGAGGCCTCGTATGTCTGCAGGTTCGTCTCGAGGATGTCGTTGGCGACGAGCTGCAGGTCCAGGTCGAGCGTCGTCCAGACGGACAATCCTCCGTGATAAAGCGCTTCTTCACCCATGCGTTGTTTGATGTAGTCGCCGACGTACTGGACGAAGTGAGGCGCGAGAAACGCTGGCGAGACCGGGTTGAGCTGGATGACGTCCAGCTTCGCCCAGTCCGCGAGCTGTTGCGTGATGTAGCCGTGTACCACCATGAGTTCGAGCACATCGAACTGGCGCGCCTTCGCGGCGTCGAAGTTCGTGAACGGATCGAGGCGCGCTGGCGACTGCGGCAACCCCGCGAGGAACGCTGCCTGCGACAGTGTCAGGTTGGCGGCCGGGACGCCAAAGTAGCCTTGCGACGCTGCCTCGATGCCGGTGAAGTTGCCGCCATAGGGGATCTCGTTGAGATACCACTCGAGGATCTGGTCTTTCGTGTACGCCTGCGTGATCTGGAGCGATAACGCTGCTTCGCGCAGTTTGCGGCCGAGCGTGCGCTGTCCGCGCTCCTCTGGACTGAAGTAGATCTGCTTCACGAGCTGCTGCGTGATGGAACTGCCGCCGCTACCCTGCAGGAAGGCATCGCCCGGCTTCAGGTTTTCGAGCGCAGCGCGTGTCAGGCCGCGCACGTTGATGCCGGGGTTCTGGTAGAAGCTGGCGTCTTCGACCGCGATCGTCGCGTGCTGGAGGTCAGGCGCAATCTGATCGAGCTTCACGGGCGTCTGATATCCGTAGGTCTGATCGAGGTACTCGTAGAGAAGCTGCCCGTTGCGGGCGTAGATCTTGGCCCCTCCGCCGCGATCCGTGATGGCCTGGCCTGGCGTTTTCGCTGAGTCCTGGACGCCGGCGTAGAAGTCGGCGGCGCTGGCGATCAAGGCCATGCCCGAGATCAGAGATATCGCGACGATGGGAATGAGCAGGTAGAGCAGCGGCTTCCCGATGTCGGAGCGCTTCCGCCGGGCGGCCAAACGTCGGCGCCGTATTTCTTGCCCGCGCGTCACGATCGGCTCCTTCGAGTTGGCGGGCTAAAGGCTTAGCCGCATTCCGACAGCCTACGGTTGGCGCGACACGCTCTCCGACACACCAGGCGCAGCGCGCATTTCATCTGCATCGCAGCCGAAGCCGTGTGGTTGACGAAGTGGAGGAACACGCCTTGCTGTCCTGGGTTCGTGGGGGTTTGGGGTCTGACCGCAATGTGGCGATAAAGAGGGGGGCGGGGGCACACCCCGCCCACCCCGGATCACTTCGCGCGCTTTGCCGTCCGTTTTGCGGGCGTTGCGGCGCGGGTGGTCGCGCGCT
>JANPBN010000184.1:0-2422 GCA_031430415.1 Dehalococcoidia bacterium | reverse complement strand
GCCCAGCAGGCTCGAGAGAAAGCCGATGCCGGCGGAGAAGAGTACGCCCTGCACGACGTTGTACGAGTAGGCGTACGTCTCCCCCGGTTCGGCGCCGGGCATCACGCGGCGCACGACGGCGCGTCCGCGCAGAGGCGCGCGTATCACCTGCGGACGGCCTGTCGCCCACATGGTGTAGGCGGCGAGGCTCAGGAGCACGACGCCAAACATCAGATCGAACGCCTGGCGCGGCACGGCGTTCACGAGATACGCCCCGGCCAGCGCACTTGGCAGCGATGCCACAGCGAATATCGCCCCGGAGCGCAGGTCGATGCGGCGGAGGCGCGCGTACGCGGCCGAACCGGACACCGAGTTGAAGAACACCACCGCCAGCGAAATGGACGTGATGCTCGCCGGATCCTGGTCGGGGTAGATGATCAGGAGCACCGGCACGAGGACAAAGCCACCGCCGGCGCCGACGACCGTCCCGTACGCTCCGACAGCAAAGCCGAGCAAGATCAGCAGCAGCTCAAACCACGACATATCGGCGGAAGCGTACGTCGCTCATCCTTGGGCGGGAAGCCGTAGCGAGGCGATGGGAGATTGCGGTCTCTGGCGGCTCCGGCGTAGACGGCACGGACTGATCGCTGCGATATCCTTCCGCCATGACGACAATCGACTGGATAGCGGTACGGGCGCAGTTCCCGATTACAGAGCGCAGGATCTATCTCAACACCGGGTGGTCGGCGCCATCATCGCGCGCGGTCGTGGCGGCGATGCAGAACCGGCTTGAACGCGAGGCGTACGACGGGCCCACCACGCTCGAGGTGCGCCACGAGAAGGGCCTTCTGGTGCAGCGGGTGCGTGCGGCGTTCGCCAGCCTCATCGGCGCGAATGCAGACGAGGTCGCGCTGACGTACACGACGACGGAAGGCGTGAATACAGCGCTGCGCGGGATCGGACTCGGTGCGGGCGACGGTGTCGTGACATGCAACCTCGAACACAACGCCGTGATGGTGCCGTCGTACATGTCGCGGCTGCGGGAGGGCACCGACCTGACGATTGTGCGCTTCCGTGGTGATGAGGACGCCCAGGCGATCCTCGACGCATTCGCCGCGGCGATGACGCCGGCGACGAAGCTGCTGCTCCTGAGCCATGTCTCGTACAACCGGGGCACACGCCTGCCGATGAGGGAGATTTGCGAGATGGCGCACGCCCACGGCGCGCTCGTCGCCGTCGATGCGGCGCAGTCCACGGGGCAGATCTCCTTCGACGTGCACGAGATGAACTGCGACATCCTGGCGCTTCCCGGCCACAAGTGGCTGCTCGGCCCCGATGGCGCGGCCGCGCTGTATGTTCGGCGCGACCTGATCGAGCGCGTGCAACCGCTGGCCGTCGTGCACGGAGCGAATGCCGGCTACGACTTCGAGGGACACTTTGAGTACGCGAACAGGTCGATCCACAAGTTCGAACTGACGACACACAGCGGGCCGGTACTCGCCGGTCTCGAGACTTCGCTCGCGATGGTGGACGAGATCGGGTTGCCGGCGATCGAGGCGCGATGCAGGGAGCTCGCGGACCGGTTCGTCGCCGGCGCGCTGGAGATCGCGGGTGTACGCCTCACCACGCCGATGGATCCGTCCGTGCGAAGTGGCATCGTGACATTCACGATCGGGGATCTGAACCCAAGCGAGACGGTGGCAGCGCTATACGCGTCGGCAGGCGTCGTCGCGCGCGTGTGCAATGACCGCCGCGTGCGCGTCTGCTTTCACATCTTCAACGACGAGCACGACGTCGACCGAACGCTGGTGGCGATCGGCGAACTTGCAGCGCGCGGCCTACCCGCCGGAGCGATGTCCGAGGCGGCCTACAGGGCGATGCTGCTGGAGTCGGACGACTAGCGGCGACCGGGCGAGAACGCTACTTCTTCACCGGTGCGCTGGCCACGCTCGCCGCCTTCTTGTCCTTCTTGGGCTTCTTCTTCTCTTTGTTTTTCGGACTCTTGTCGCCCATGGGGAGTCTCCTTCACGTTGGGGCGGAATCGGGATCGCCCTCTGCCTCTATAGTACGCGACCGTTCGGGAAAAGCCAGTGGCTCTGCGGATAAACGACGCGCCGGTCGACTAGAGCAACGGCTTATGCGTGATGATTCCGGCCATAGGGAAATCAACGAGCGTCTTGCTGTCATCGCAAAAGAAGTGCGGGTGGGTGTCCGGGGTGCCGCCGAGAATGTGTAGCGACACGCCCGTCTCCGTGCCGGCGGCCTTCACGCGATGGAAGCCCTCGTGCGGCGGGCGAAGGTACGTAATGGTCCCTGCCGGAGAGTAGATCTTCTCCACGGTCTCGAGGTCGCATGGCTGGCCGACGCCGATGTGATCGGGTGATTCGATGCGGCGGTATTTCGTCTCCTCGTCGGTGCCTTGCAGGATGCCGATGACACCCCA
>JANPBN010000183.1:0-2155 GCA_031430415.1 Dehalococcoidia bacterium | reverse complement strand
GTTGACCTACTTGCGGCAAACGACATCGAGGCCGACTTTGGAACGTACGCCTCCACTCAGGCCTGGCTCGCCGGGTTCGACATGGGAGCCGGCTCGCCTCCCTCACTGGCATATCTGAATTTTGGAACCGCTCAAGGCTGTAGCACAACCGAAGTGAGTGACGCCTTGTGCGCGCTAGGTGGTTGGACCCAGGAGCGGGTCTGGGAGGTGTCATGGGGGCATCATGTCGCGCTGCCGTTCCCGGAAATCTACCGCGAGGATGGGACAAACGCGGCACAATGGCAGAAGGTGGCGCTGCGTTCCGCGCTGCTACATGCTTCGAAGATGATCTTCAGCGGAACGCTGAGCCAGGACGCCGCGTGTGATTACACCCAGGATTGCGACATCGACCAGACGCACAACTCCATGGTCACGGCGTGGCAACAGCTCCGGTTTGTTCTCAACAGCGACCCCCAAACGGCGAATTCGCTTCAGTCGTCCGCGAGTGACATGGGGTGGTTGGAGTGACGCACATGCGCTTTCTGTTCGCTGTCGCACTGATCGCAGGGAGCCTTGCGGCCGCCGCCGGCGGCGTCGTCCTGGCGAATCTTGAGCCGCGTACCGCCCCACGCTTCGATCCCCTAGGCATCTCGCCCGAAGACGCGACATATCTTCCTGCGGACAAGCGCGCCATCTGGGAGGAGAAGAAGCGACGCTACGATGAGGCCCTACTCTCCCCATTGCCCACCGCCGCCAACCCGGGTGGCATTTTGAGAACCGTGACGCCCGAGGTGTGGCCCGAGGGAATCCTCCCTGATGGCCAAGGCTTCATCAATGCTTGGGGCGCGGAGTTACCCGACCGACATCTGCGCGTATACGCCGGGCGCGACCGCGCGAATCCCGACATCGGTGTGGTGGTCGTCCGCTACACATATAAGGACTTCCGCGCCAGCGCGCCGCCCGGCAACACGATCATCCGGGTACCCGATGCGCATGGCCCACTCCGCGTTGTTGGCGGCGATTCGTTCCGGTGGGTTCGCGTGCTGGGTAACTCAGGCCGCGGCTACCGTCTGAATCTCGCGACGAGCAGCCTAACATTGGAGTCGGGCGGCAACGGCGCAGGCCCTTGTTGCTCGCTGGCCCTCCTTCCCGCAGAGTCAGGAGCGCCGCTAAACACCATCGTGCCCATGGACGTCGTCCTGGGGGAGGACGCGGGGGATGTGGCGGCGTTCAACTTCAAGCTTGTCTACGACGACACGCGGCTGGCCCCCATCGCCGGGGCATCGAGCAATCTTGAGGGCAATCCGGACTTCAATCAGCAGGCGCTCGGGCCGGGATGGAGTTGCGGTCTGCCCACCAACTCTGGCACACCGGACATCGATCCAGCGACGGGGCCCGGGCATGGCGTGGCGTTCCTGTCGTGCTTCAAGTCCGCGGACGCGCCACTCGTCAGCACGGCCACGGTCATCGCCACGCTGAGCCTGCGCGTCGTCGCCACGGGCGAGAGCGCGATCACGATCGCCGAGGCGGACTTCGGGCACCTCAACGGAAGCGAGATCGCCAGCTGCGCGCCTGTCGGCACGTTCGAGATGATCTGCGCCGGGGCGACGATCAACGGCCAGTAGGCGGCCAGGCATCGCGTCGCCGTCTGCGCGCGTCCTCGATATGACCGGAACCGTCACCGCTGTACTCCTCTCCAGTTGCTGCACGCTGCGGCTTCGCGCATCCTGAGCAGCGACCACGACGATTCAGACAGGAGCACATCGATGGGCGACCGGCTGCAGGGGAAGATTGCGCTCGTGACGGGCGGCGGGAACGGCATCGGCCGGGCGATCTGCCGCAGGTTCGCGGCCGAGGGCGCGAAGGTCGTGGTGTCGGACATCGTCCCCGAGGCGGCGAAGGCGGTCGCGGCGGAGATCGGCGCGAACGCGATCGCCGACACGACGGACACGGGGTCTGAGGAGCAGGTGCAGGCGGCGATCCTGCAGACGATTGCAGCGTTTGGCGGCATCAACGTGCTGGTGAACAATGCAGGGGTCGGCGCGGGCGAATGGGACACGACGATCGCCATCAATCTCAGCGGCGTCGAGTATGGATGCAAGCACGGCGTACAGGCGATGTCATCGCGCGGGGGTGGCAGCATCGTCAACCTGTCGTCGATGCTGGGGCTGATCTC
>JANPBN010000182.1:0-2981 GCA_031430415.1 Dehalococcoidia bacterium | reverse complement strand
GCCGAGATCGGCGACCGCAGCATCCGCCACGACGCGTGGCTCTCGCAGCTGCGCGACGGTGAGACGAAGATCACCGAGCTGCGCCAGAAGTGGCTTCACTCCGACAACAATCCGATCCATCCGCTGCGTCTCTGCAACGAGATGGCGAAGTTCGTCGATGACGAGACCATCGTCGTCGGCGACGGCGGCGACATCGTCGCGCTGTCATCGCAGGTGCTGCCCGTGAACAACCCCGGGCAGTTCATGGGCCCCGGCCCACTCGGCACGCTCGGCGTCGGCACTGGCTTCTGCATCGCCGCAAAGGCCGTGGATCCGAAGAAGAAGGTGCTGATGGTGAACGGCGACGGCGCCTTCGGCCTCAACGGCTTCGACTTCGACACGCTCGTGCGGTTCGACATGCCCGTCGTCTCCGTCGTCGGCAACGATCGCCAGTGGGGCCAGATCCTCGTCGGTCAGGCGAAGATGTACGGCGATGAGCGCGTCGTCGCGACGCGTCTCGGCGACAACGCCCGCTACGACAAGGTCGTCGAGGCGCTCGGCGGCCACGGCGAGTTCGTCACCGAAGCCAACGAGATCTTCCCCGCGATCGAGCGCGCGTTCGCGTCCGGCAAGCCCGCCTGCGTCAACGTCATCATCGACCAGAAGCCCGAAGGCGTCACCGGCGGCTACGAGTTCATGGGGTAGGGGCGCCGCAGACCGCATGCCCGGAGACCCGCTTGTAGTGGCGAGGCTTGCCTCGCCCGCGTGCCGGCCGATACCAAAAACCGTAGGGGCTTAGCTTGCTAAGCCCGTCTCGTCTCGCCGCCGTAGCGGCTTAGCTTGCTAAGCCCGCCTCGCCCGTCGCAGGCCGCAGGCCGGAAACCCCGCTTCACCGGGGTAGGGGCGCCGCAGGCCGCATGCCCGAGACCCCGGTTGTAGTGGCGAGGCTTGCCTCGCCCGCGTATCGGCCGACACCAAAAGCCGTAGCGGCTTAGCTTGCCAAGCCCGTCTCGCCCGTCGCAGGCCGCAGGCCGGAAACCCCGCTTCACCGGGGTAGGGCGCCGCATGCCGGAGACCCGGTTGTAGTGGCGAGGCTTGCCTCGCCCGCGTGTCGGCCGACACCAAAAGCCGTAGCGGCTTAGCTTGCTAAGCCCGCCTCGTCTTGCCTCCTTCGGCGTCCTCCACCACGCGTCGCGCGGTCGAGACTCCCCCTACCCACGATGGTGCCTCCCGAGTGTCACCGCACGCTCGGACTTCCCGCCCCCTCTGCCCTAACCTGACTGTGGCCCACCAGCGCTCAGCGCCACGGCCCATTGCGCGGAGCCATCCGCCAGAAACACGAAAACTACGAAACGAAAGCAAATAATGAATCTGGAGTCGACGTAACGAACGAGAAAATGCCCCGCTAACCACAGCCGCTAAGACCAAATCCGACGGAATCGGCCGACGACCAGCCGCTACTCCGCCCCCACGAACGCCACCACATCCGCCGCTGCCGTCGCGTCGGCGAGGATCGCGTCGTGGCTATACAGCGGGTTCGCGACGATGTCGTACCGCATCGACGCATCCGCATCCGCGTCGAGGAACTGCGTCTCGACGTCATCGATCCAGTCACCGCCGAGACACCGCGCCGTCGCCAGCAGGCAATCGCCGATGTTCCCGAATGTACCGAGACGGATGCCCGCCGCCGCCATCGCGCGCGCCTGGTCGCGCCGAAGCTCCGCCGTCCCCGCATCGAGCCGCGCCGCGACGAGCTCGCCGCCAGCCAGGTACGTCTTCTCGCACGGCACGAAGTCGAACAGGATCTTCTTGTCCGCCGACACGCCCTTGAGCGGCGCATCGAGCGTCACCACAGCGTCGATGCCGAGGCGCTGCCGAAGGCCATTCGGGCCTTGGCCGGACGGGTCCGGCGACCGCGCCGCATCGCGCACCCCCGCGACGAACGCCAGGTAGCCGCCCAGGCTGTGCCCGACGAGCGTGAAGTGCGCATCAGGATGGTGCGCGCGATAGTCCCGCATCATCTGCTCCAGCGGTGCCACGTTCTCGGACGAAGTCCGGTCGGTCTCCTCGCATGTGTACCGCGTCGGCTTCCAGACGCCGCTCGCGTTCACCGCGCCACCCGCGTAGGAGAAGTCGAGCAGATGCGCGTCGTCGTAACCGTTCGCGAGGAACGCCGCCTTGATCGTGTCGAAGCGATGCGCCTCGAGCGCCGTGCCCTGCGTGCCCGCGGCGTCATACGTCGTGTACACGCCCTGCACGAAGATCACGACGCGTGTCCCCGGCTTGTAGCACGTCGCCGACAACAGCGGCACCAGCGCAATAAACAGAAGGACCGTAAGTCGCCGCATGCCTGCAGTCTACCGTCATCCGGCTCATTGTGATGACCCGCTGCACGCCTAGCACCAGCACCTGGAGTCGTAAGGAAACGCATTATTGAACGAGCAGCAGTTTGCGAGTGAGATGAATCCGCTGAACATCTACAGCCGCAGGCGATGCTGATACCATCCGGCGTCGTGCAGTAGCGGATCTGGCAGCCACCTGCGGATTATCGGCGCGGCGGGCCGCGCGAATCGCGTAAATCATTCCGGTGAAGGCGGCGTTCTCCACAGCGCTACCGCCGTTGCCACCGACCAGATCGGCAGCGCAAGGATCGGGAAAAAGAAGAACGCCACCGGCATCACGGACGCGCATGCATACCCGACCCACCGATGCCAGCGGGGGAGCACGTCGCCCGCGCGCGAAGCGAGCGCCAGCGCTCCAACAGCCAGTGCCCCCACTGGATACGCCGCCGCCAGCATCAGCACAGTCGCCGCCTGTGGCAGCACGCCCGCGTGACCCCCTTCGAACTGCCCCGTGTCGTCGAACAGCCCACCGAAGCTCATTGCCACCGGCGTCGCCATGAACAGCCCTGCCGCGACCACGAGCAGCACGGCGAACGCCACTCCGGCCTGCGAGAAGACATCGGCCGCGAGCCCACCGCCGCGGAAGGCCGCACGCAGCGC
>JANPBN010000181.1:0-4288 GCA_031430415.1 Dehalococcoidia bacterium | reverse complement strand
GGCACGGACGAACGGGCTCTGAACCAGGGAAACGAGGCGCGCGGATGTTGACCGTGCCATAAATCCACCTCCAATGGATTTCGGAGCCAACAAATAACCCGCTTCACGCCCTTTGGTGAAGCGGGCTGATGGCTCCGAGATGGCCCGGCAGCCCGGCTATCCTCCGCCCCATCTCGGGAGGACCCGTGGCTTTGCGTCCCCACCTTTCGGCGGGTTTGCCTTTTTCGGAGTGTATGCAGTTTCTCCCCGAGGGGAGCCTATAGTGTTCTCCCCGTGGGGAGCTTGTACTAGGAATCGGCGGCCCTTCCCAGATCTGAACGCATAGGGCAGGTGAAATCTTTCCCGCCGCGCGCAGTTCAGAAACGCACCAACCCGGAGCCGTCCGGCCCAACGACGCCACATCGATGTTCAAGACGTGCATCACCGCGTGGGCGACGACGGCCGAGGATGTGCAGGCGGCGCATGATCGAGACGTACCAACCAGACCGGTTCGGCGCGCGTGACAAGACGTACAGAGCCGGTGCGGGTTTCCGACCACGGCATGGTCGCGCTCAAAGGCTTCGAGGAGGCCGTGCGGCTATACGAGCTGGGCTGCGCAGGCAGCTCACAGCGACTCCCTAGCGCCCGATCTGTCCCATCACATCCGCCGCACCACCGCCCGTCGGCGCCGCAATCTCAGACACCCGCTCGTCGATGTCGTCGTACTCCAGGCGTAGCGCGCGGCAGATCGCGGCGTGCATGCCATAGGTCGCCACCGCATAGGTCAGCTCCAGGATCGCCTCGTCGCTGAGATGGACCTTGAGCGCGGCGAAGGTGGCGTCCTGCACGCGGCCGTGCGCGAGCGTCAAATCATCGGTGTAGGCGAGAATCGCGCGATCCGCTGCATCGAAGGCCGGCGATACGGACCACGCGGGGATGTCACGCAGCTTTTCTTCGGGGACGCCGGCATGGCGAGCCGCCTTGCAGTGCTGCGAAAATACGAACTGGCTGCCGCCGCCGAACCCGGCGCGCGTGAGCGCCAGTTCGCGCTGGTACGGCGTGAGCGCCCGCCCTCGGCTGTTCAGCAACGCAAACCCCGCCTGCGCGTGTGCCAGCACATCGGGCACGAGGGCGAAGACCGTCCACCAGTTCCCGGGCGTCCCCGTCGCGGTGCCCGGGTCCACCACGGGATCGCGGTGTCCGAACAGCCGGGCGTAGATCGCCGCCACCTCGGCTGATGCTTCGGCTCGTGAAACCTGGCGCAATCGAGGCATGGTGTCGTCCCTTTCCGGTCCTGCTTGACGCGATGGCGTCGAGTGTAGTCGAAGGCGCACGCAACCGCCCCACACGGCCACGTGACATCGTGATACGATAGCGGCCTGATGCTATGCACCGGCGGCATGGCGTTACCGGGCCAGGCCCGGTCGATGCTGAAAGTAGCGCCGACTCGCAGGAGGACGACATGCCAAAACCCGACCTCACGTCCAAGGTAAACAGCGAGTTCCCGATCCGAGGCGTCAACCACCTGGCGCTCGTCTGCAAGGACATGCAGCGCACGGTCGACTTCTACGGCGGCGTCCTGGGCATGCCGCTCATCAAGACGATCGAACTGCCGAACAACATGGGACAGCATTTCTTCTTCGACATGGGCAACGGCGATTCGCTGGCGTTCTTCTGGTTCCCGAACGCGCCCGAAGCCGCCCCCGGCGTCGCATCTCCCGCCGGCATGCCGGGCATGGGCGAGCTGACAACGGCGCATGGGTCGATGAACCACATCGCCTTCGACATCCCCGCCGAGCGGTTCGATGAGGCGGTCGCGAAGCTACACAAGAAGGGCGTCAAGACGACGATGGTGCTGAACCACGACGACAGCCCGATGCAGGTCTCACGGGAGATGCACGCCGGCGTGTTCGTCCGCTCGATCTACTTCCAGGATCCCGATGGCATTCTCCTGGAGTTCGCTTCGTGGACGCGCGTGTTCAGCGAGTCCGATGTGAGCCACCGTGCGGCCACCCCGGCCGACATCGCCAATCGCCTCGCCGGCGTACAGGGGTAGCTTGCGACGACGCTCCGGGTCGCCCGGCGCGCGGGCCTACTCCGCAGCGAGGTTGGGGCGGATGGGCGAGCACCACATCGGCCGAAGCACGGTCTCATCGATCACGGGATCGAAGACAATGCCGCGTCGCGCCGCGTCGCGCGCGTACTGAGCCCATACGTCGAACTCGCAGACATCCGCGCCCGGCAGACGCACGCGCTGGGCCGGAACGGATTCCTGCCATTCGAAGTAGTCGCGCACATTCGCGGTTCCGATCCAGACGACGAGCGCAGCTGCCACGGCCAGCGCAGCCCCACGCCAAGCGACGTGGTAGCGCGCAAGAGACCGAAACACCTCATCGAACGCGATCCCGATGAAGAGAAAGTAGAACGGCGCGAAAACCATCGCCCGCGCAAGATCGGGCGTCCCGCGCGAGAACACCTGGGTCACGAAAAGCGGTACGAAGAACGGCCACCACATGTACGTGCGTTTCCAACGAACCGCCGCGACGACGAGCCCCGCCCAGAAGAGATACTGCGAAACATCGTCGAGCGGGGGCTGCCGCTGAGGCGTATACCGCGCCCAGTAGCCTCTCTCAAACTCGCCCGGATCCATGAGTATCAGCCCGCGGACGTTCCGGCCGAGGTTCTGCGCGGCGATACCCCATTCGCTCGACTCGCCAAGGTACGGGTCGCCGTTGAAGATCGAGACGGCCTCAGTGCGCTGATTGAAGTAATCCCAGTTGTCGTAGATCTCCTTCGCCTGGGGCGCGAAGAGCGCGGCGCTGACGAGTCCGGCGATCACTAACCCGGACGCTGTCTTCCGAAACGGCGCCTGCCGTAGGGCGACCGCGAGCACGGCGACGAGCACGACCGCCACGAAGATCAAGCGCCCGCTGAAGTATCCGTACAGCCCGAACGCCACGAACACGCCGACACGCACCCACCACGTCCAGCGTTGCGTCTCGATCGCTTTCGTCGTGGCCCAGCAAGCGCCAGCGGCGAACAGGGCCGCGTTCATGTTCTCCCACGCTGTCCTCGAGAAGTGAAGAAACCAGAGGTTCGTGCCGAGCAGTGCAATCACAACCAACGCCGCCGGTACGCCCATGCTCCGTCGCGCCAGAAGGTACGTGAAGATCACGGTGAGGAGGCTGAGGGCCACCGGGAACATCCGAAAATCGGAAACGGTATCGCCGAAGATGCCAACGCACCAGGCCAGCGGATAGATGCTGAAGATGGGAGCTGGCTTCCAGTCGAAGCCGAAGATCCCCGGACCCGTGCCTTCGAGAATGCGGTACGCGACCTGGAGATTGTCCCGCTCGTCGCTGGTGACGATGCGGGGCACCGTGCCGAGCCGCGCGATTCGCACCCCAATCAGTGCGATGAACACGCCAGCGAAGCCGATCGCCTCGATGTATACGCTGAGCGGGATGCGACGAAGCGACGTTCGGATCTGAGTCAGCGGTGGCCCCTTCTCGCTCGACGCATGAAGCCGTAGGCGTCGTCTACAACGCCATTGTAGCCGTCGGCGATGCGCTGCGAGTGCGATTCCGGTTCGGCCGGACCAACGTGCGCCATCCGCCCGTCGGATCGTTGACAACGCCGAGCGATGATGTTATCTTGGTACCAAGGTACTTTCGTAACAGCCTGGAGGGTAAGAGATGACCGCCGCTGAACCACAGAACATCGAACGCGTGCAGCTCGGCGTGCGCATGGAGAAGAGTATGGTCAAGGTGCTGAAGGGGTTGGCCGAGTTCAACGGGGTCAGCCTCGCACGGCTCCTCGAAAACATCGTGCTGCACTCGTTCTCGGCGGTGCCGGGCGAGGAGGGCGAGCAGGCGTACAGCCCGCACGGCAAGCGGGCGCTCGCGGCAATCGCCGACCTCAAGCGGGTGTACGGCATGAACTACGATGCCCACGCGGCGCACGAGTTCCCTGACGACGGCGCGGACGCTGCCGGCGAACCCGAGGCGTAGCTACGGCACCGCCAATCCTCCCGCCGCTTCATGCGTGGCCCGACCCGCCGGCGCCGACTCTCCGCTGACCCGTGGTAGAGTGCGCCCGGTTGTTGGGGGTTACTTTCGAACGCCAGAACACCGAGGGGACGATGACGACCACTCTGTACGTGCTTCTATCGATCGTCGTCGGACTGGGCGCGGCGACGCAACTGGCGATGCTCGGCGCGATGGGCCGCGAGCGCGGTGCGTACGAGGCCACCTGGATCTCGATCGTCGGCACGATTTTCGGACTGGCCGCCGTGCTTGTGTTGCGATCG
>JANPBN010000180.1:0-3868 GCA_031430415.1 Dehalococcoidia bacterium | reverse complement strand
GTGAGGTCGTCCGGATTCGTCGCATCGATACGACGCTCGATGCGCTCGGCGGCGACCATCGTCATCTGAAGATGGACCGGTCGCACGGTCTTGAAGAAGTAGCCTTCTATCTCTGAGTGTGCGGCGTCGACAACATCGACGCCGGACATGCGAAACCAGAGCCACGGATGGATCTGCTCGTGCGCGAACGCCTCGCCGCCCATCGCGAAGACATCACCATCGCCGGTGGTGTCGATGACGTAGGAGCAGGAGATCGCCTGCTTGCCGGCCTTCGATGTGAACACAACGTGCGAGATGCGTCCTGCAGGCCGGCCGTGCGGGAGATCGATGGTGTAGGTGACATCGCTGGCCCAGCGATGGTACATGAGACGGACGCCGGCTTCGGCGACCCAGGTGTTGGCGATGTACTTGAACTCTTCCGGGTCGTAGGCGACGGAGTAGCGGACGCGATGCGGTCCCGCGCCCCAGACGAGGCCCCAACGCCGGTACTGCTCGATGAGCGCTGCGTCGCGGCTGCCCCACTCATCGCGTGGCGGGTAGTAGCAGGCGCCGCGCTGCTCGAGGCGCTCGACGAGCTCCTGGCACTGTCCGGCGATGACCTGGTTGCCGTCGCCGTCATCGAGCGTGAGCAGCAGCACTATGAGGCCGCCCGACGCGAGTCCGCCGAGGTAGCCGTAGCGCTCGACGAGGATGACATCGGCGCCCTGCCGTGCGGCGGCGATGGCGGCTGACATCCCGGCCGCGCCGCCGCCGACGACCAGCACATCGCACTGCGCGACGACGGGCACGCGCTGTTCGGGAAGCGAGATGAAGTCCGGCATGCAGCGATGGTACGCCGTGCGCGGGTCAGCGCAAAGACGCGCGACTCAGGGCGACGGCTGGGGATGCACGGACACGACGTTGTTGGTGTGGGGGAAGTGGACGATTTTCACGTACATCTCCTCCCGTACTTCGGTGAAGTCGAGGACGTCGATGCGGAAGACGGTGCGGTTGACGGTGATGTAGTAGCTGTTCCAGGCGATGACGAGGTCGGCGCGCGACCACTTCCGCAGCACGATGCCCTCGCTCTCGGTGAGGGGGGCGCGAAGGTCGCGATAGTGCTGCACAACCTGGTATCCGAGGAGGAGCGCGACGATGCCGACGACGGAGAGCGTAACGTAGGCGGCGCCCGCGGCGGCGTTCTGGGCGATGTAGTAGACGACGCTGACGGCGGTGCCGAACAGCAGGACGTAGATGACCAGGCTGCGACGGAGACCAGCGCGGGCAGCGGATTCAGGATCGGCCATGTGTTATGGCGCCGCGGGCCGGGGCAGCAGCAACGTTTCGCCGACGCTGATCAGTGGCTCTTCGACGGTGAAGCCGTTGAGGTTTGCGATCGCGATGGCGTACTGCGTGACGTCATCGCCGGGGGGCAGGTTGGCTTCGGCGATGGCGTAGAGGCTGTCGCCGTCCTGCACGACGTACTCGATGAAGGGACTGACCGTCGGCGTCAGGCTGATGTCGGGGGTCGGCGTCCCGGCGGGGGTGGTCGTACCGGCCGGCGTCTGCGCCTCGACGGTGCGCTGGCCCTGTCCGTTCTCGGCGGTGGCAGTCGCGGTTGAGCGGCCGACGACGGCGAGCGCACCCTTCGTCTCGCCGGGTGGGCGGACGATCAGGTAGACGGCGAGCGCGGTGGCGACGAGCATGACGAGGAGCGAGCCACGGTAGAGGTTGAAGGACGGCAGGGCGCTGGCCGGCTTGAGGCAGTCGGAGCAGTACTGCACATTGCCGTGATCTTCACAGTATGGCTTGGCGCAGCGCTTGCACGCGTTGATCGCGGCGTGGTCGCAGGAATAACAGTCCACAGGGTGCACTCTCTACCAGAAGTGGGAAGCCTCGCCCATCGGCGCAGCCTCGCGCAACTATATCAGCCTGACGCGGCCCCGTGTCGCCACGAGGCCGCGCTTCGGCTCCTGGTAGCGCGATGAACTAGGCCAGTTCGACCGTGGCGCCGGCTTCGGTCAGCTTCGTCTTCACGGCCTCTGCTTCGGCCTTGGCGATGCCTTCCTTCACGTTCACGGGCGCGCTCTCGACGAGATCCTTGGCCTCCTTGAGGCCGAGGGTCGTCACTTCGCGGACGGCCTTGATGACGTTGATCTTGTTCGCGCCGGCGTCCTTGAGGACGACGTTGAACTCGGTCTGCTCTTCCTCAACGGCGGCAGCGGCGCCGCCACCACCGCCTGCGGCGGGGGCCATCATCATCGCCGGAGCGGCGGCGGTGATGCCGAACTCGTCCTCGATCTTCTTGTTGAGGTCGCGGAGTTCGAGGATGGTCATTCCCGCAATGATGTCAAACGCTTCTTCGACCTTCGCCATGTGTGTTCTCCTTCTCGTGTGCCCGTGTGGGCGCTGATGCGATGGTGGCTGTGCAGCTTGCTATGCGGCTTCTTCGAGCTGTCCGGCGCGTGCATCGACGAGGCGCGCGAAGGACTGGATGCTGTCGTTGAGCAGCACGGCGAGCTGCTGCACGGGCTGGACGAACGCACCGACGAGCCTGCCGATGAGCTCTTCGCGCGACGGCAGACCGGCGAGGTCAGCGACGATGCTGCCGGCGACGACGTTGCCATCGAGGTAGACCTTGCGGGGCGCGAAGGCGTTGCGGGCGGTCTTCACGTAGTCGTTGATTGCCTTCGACGGCGCGATGATGTCGCCGTAGCCGAAGACGATGAGCGTCGGCCCATCGACGATCTCGCCGGCGGCTTCGATGCCGGCCTGCTGGGCGGCGATCTGGAAGAGCTTGTTCTTGACGACGCGGACTTCGACGCCGGCCTCGCGGAACGAGCGGCGCAGCGTGGTGAGGTCCTTGACGGAGAGACCGCGATACTCAGCGCCGACGACGATGCTGGAACGCTCGATAAGGTCCTTCAGCTCGGCGACGGTCGCTATCTTGGCTGCTGTGGGCACGGAACCCCCTGTTCTGGTTTGGGTGGTGACTGGTGATTGGTGACTGGTCCAGCGGAGCTGGATCTTCGCTTCGCTCGATGACTGGGCGTGTCTTGTCTCTGGGCGGCAAATCAAAACGCTCTGCCTTGGAGACAGAGCGCACGTGGGAATCAGCCGTCTCGGGGGACGGTGGATTCTGTTTCACGTATTGCGCCTGGGCAGGCTGTGATTATGTCCTGCGGGAGTTCCGAAGGAGCGCCTGCTGTCTCTGGCAGGGGGATTGTCGCGGGCGGGCGGGCGCGGCGCAATTCTGGTGGGGCCCTCACCCCGTGCTGTGCAGCAGGGCCGCGCCGGCCTTCGGCCACCCTCTCCACGGCGTGGGGAGGGGTTCGCGGTGGGGCACTACTCGCTTCCGGGCGGGGCGTGATCCGAGGTGGCGAACCGAACGGGCAGCGAAACTCGCGTCCGGAAACCGCAAAAACCGGCCATCCCGGCCGATACTCCTTACGGGAGTGGTCTGCGATGCGCACCTATGACGGTGAGGTTCAGCAACGTTCGTTCGTGGACATGATCGCCGCGGCGGTCGATGTGCTGCGCCAGGATTTCGGCGAGTTCGTGTTCATCGGCGTGATCGGCGGGCTGCTGACGACGGTCGCGGCGATGGTGCTGCGCTTTGCCGGGGGCGACGCCGGACTGGCGCTGATCACGCCGGCCGTGACGCTCGGCGCGCTGCTGACGATGGCGGTGACGTGCTCGGCCGTGCGGCGGGTCGAAGACAACCTTGAGCCCGATGCCAGCGCAGCCCTGGGCGCGATGCTGGTGCGATTGCCGTTCATCGTCTGGCCGCTGGCGCCGGCGCTGCTGCTGTCGGCGCTGTCTGCGTTCGCGTGCGTCGGGCTGGAGGAGCACATCGGCACGTGGCCGGCGACGGGCATCGCGCTGGTGC
>JANPBN010000179.1:0-2277 GCA_031430415.1 Dehalococcoidia bacterium | reverse complement strand
AGCCACCTTGCGCATATCGAAGATCCCCTCGTTCGGCCGCCGGGGGGGCGACCGCTTGCTCGATTCTGAGTCGTTGCGTTCATTCTACGACCCTTGCTGCCCCTCTGTCATCAGCTTCCGACAGGGCCGCGGCGGCTCCCTCCCCGTCCTCGAAGATACTGGCGAGACTATTCGCGCCCATCCCACCTGGAACGCCGTCCGGCCGCTCTCATGCCACTCGGCCCAGAGCCGAGCATATAGATGAGGGTCATGGGAGCACGTCGACGGGCCCCGGGAGTCATATGAAGCTGCGTCTGCCCCAGTTGTCGCAGGTCGCTCGCATCTGCGCCGCCGTCGCCGCACTCGGCGCGGGTGGCTCGGCGCTGCTCGGCGCCCCATCGATCGCCGCGGCGCTCGGGGCCACGTCTGCCGTCACCATCGGCGCCGCGGCGTGGCAGCAGCGCCGCGAGTCCGCCCGCCATGCCATCATCGAGGAGATGGTCGGCGCGGCCACATCGAACGCTGTCACCGGCCGCCAGCTCGCCATCTTCGAGCGCGACACGCAGCTCTTCGCCTACTGGTACGTCGAGCTGCGAGGCGTCGAGGAGTGCGATCGCGCCGTCCGCTACAGCCGCGACCTCGCCATCGCCGTCATCGAGCCGACGCCCGGCCCGGACGAGCATGCCGTCTCGAAGGCGCTCGCCGCATGGCTGCGCGCGCACAAGCGCAACACCGACATCGTCGGCTACTTCGGCAACGGCCGCTATCTCGTCATCATGCCCGAGACGCCCGCCGCGCAGGTTGCCGGCTTCGTCCAGCGCATCTACCGCGACGTCCCGCAGGCCGACATCGGCATCGGCGCCCTCCCCCGCGATGGCCAGACCTACGACGCCCTCTACACCGCAGCCGTCTCCCGCCTCGGCCAGCAGGCCGATGGCGACGGCATCGCGACCGCGGCGGCGTAGGCAGACGCAGACAGGCCGCGGCTTCAAGGGCCGCCACCCGCGCGACATCGTCGACCTCGTCGCCGACATCTGCATGTATCACGGCGAGACGCCCGCGTTCACGATGCGCCATCTCGACGCCGCCTGCCACTCCTACTTCGTGTCGATGCAGGACAACGCCCCCACCGAGCGCGCCCGCTTCGGCGGGTTGGCTGCGTAGGCACGCCGCGATTCTGCGTCGCTGTGGCGCAGCCGCCCGCGACACGCCCCCACACACACTCAAACACGCCGTCACTCCCGCTGTGAATTGGCGTCGGATCTCAGCGTTTCGCGAACAAATCCGAGTAACGCCACCCGTGGATCCTCAGTCGCGTTGGTCGCCGGTATCGCCGTTACCGAATACGTTAGACACGAGTCGCTCCACGACGCACCCCGGCTCTGAGCGTTACCGTAGAAGGCAACCGCCGTTCCATCGATCACTTGCGACTCCTGGTTTTCGAATGAGGGGCGGGGGTATACGGTCGGCACGAAATCCGGAGTGCGGATCAGGTACAAGTAAATTCCCGGGAGGCCACGATCTGTGTCTACTGGACGGAGGAATCCGTTTACAACTAGGTCACCGTCACTGTTTTCGGTATCGAAAATCGGGTCGAGATATCCGCTCGGCACTGCAATGTGCAGCGGGCAGTTGCCCAGAATTTCCGTCGCGCAAGATCGGTCAACAGAGAATCCTTCGTTCGGGAACGGAGTTGCGCACGTCAACACACCTGCGTCGCCTTTGGTTCCGCACGCAGTGACGATTACGAGGAAAGACGAGACCAAAACGGCACGGGCAATGACCTCCCACGAGCGTTGGTTGTACATCGTGACCCTCCTCTCGATTGGCCAGACGGCTTGTTTTACTGGATGAATCATGCCGTATCGCCCGCTGCGATGCACAGCCGTTCGAAGGCGCCGCGACCCTGCTCGTCGATGTAGGCGAGACGCACGTAGCACGACGCGTCAGTGCCGGACACCCAGCGACGCCTCGTGTAAGTGTGAACGTCAGACGCAAAGCGCGCGGCGCTCACCAACACAACAGAAGAGGCCCGGCGCATGTGCCGGGCCTCTCGTCGTTTCGCCGTAGCTGCGGCTAGAGCCGCTCGATGATCGTCGCGGTGCCGATGCCGCCGCCGCAGCACATCACTTCGTGGCCGTAGCGGCCGCCCGTGCGCTCCAGCTCGTGCAGCAGCGACGTCATCAGCCGCGCGCCGGTGCAGCCGAGCGGGTGGCCGAGCGCGATCGCGCCGCCGTTGACGTTCGTCTTCGCCAGGTCGAAGCCCAGCTCCTTCTCCCACGCCAGCACGACCGCCGC
>JANPBN010000178.1:0-2867 GCA_031430415.1 Dehalococcoidia bacterium | reverse complement strand
ACAACCGCGCCGTTCGTCACCGGCGTCGCGGCAACCGTGCTGGCGTGCTTGTGGAGCATCGACGCGCCGATCGAGTGGTACAGCGTGGGGCTCGCGGCGACGGCCCTCGCGGCTGCCGCCGCGGCACGCTTCGCGCCGGATCTGTCGCGGTACGTCCACGGAGAGTGGCGCGGCGATGTCTTCATCGTCGCGCGTGCCGGGGCCGCCGCGGGAGCGCTGATCGCGCTCATGATCGCCGGCGACGGGAGCGGAGAGACACCCGGCACCGACATCGCCTGGCGCTGGTATTTGCCGATCGTGCTGGGTATGGCGACTCTCGCGGCGGGCGTCGATGCGTCGCGAAAGCCGATGTTCGAGACAACCGCACCGTTCGTGACCGGCATCGCGGCGACGGTGATGGCGTGCTTGTGGAGCATCGAAGCGCCTCTCGCGTGGTACGGCGCGGCGCTTGTCGCGTACGGCATCGGCGCGGCGATGGCGGGGCGGACGTGGCAGCCATCGTGGATCGACGGCGCTACGCGCGACGGCATCGCCGCCGGCGCCGTCGCGATGGCGACCGTGCCCTTCTGGGCGGAATACGCCGACGACCAGGCGCGGATCGGCGCTGGCGTACACCTTGCGGCCGCCGCGTTCTTCGGAGTCGCGGCGGTGACCGACAAGAGCACGCGGTCGCTCAGCGCGATGCTGGATCTGCCGGGGCGGATCCGCACAGGCATCGGCTGGCTATACGCCGCGGCGTTCAGCGCGATCATCGGATACGTGTTCGTGCTGCGGAGTCTTCCGGCAGCGGACGATGCAGACGCCGGCTCGCTCGCCGTGCCCATGCTCGCGGCGGCGGTTGCGATCGCGATGCTGGGCGCGCTGACGAAGCGACTCCGGCCCGAGTTCCGGATGCATCTCTACGCCATCTCGCTGCTGACGGCATCGGCAGCGCTGGCGACAGCGCCCGACGCCCAGATGCTGTCGCTCCTGCTCGGCGTCCTCACGGCGACGTTCGCCGCAATCTCCGTCTACGAGAACGAGCCGCTGCTCGGCGCGCCTGCCGTAGCCTTCGGCGCGGCGGCGATCCTCACATGGCACATCGCTGCCAATCCGTCAGATACGGTGCTGCCGTTGGCCTACTCCGGCGTCGCAGCGGCGCTGTATGCGGGCGGCTACCTGCTTCACCGCGAAACGCGGCGCTGGAGCGACGCGCTCCGCGCGACCGGCGCCGTGTTCGCGCTGACTGCGCCGGTAGCCGGATATGCGCTGCTGTCGAACGAGACGAGCGGCGGATTGGTCGCGGGCGCGCAGTGGTACGAGTCCGCGCTGTACCAGGCGACCATCGTTGCCGTGGCGCTTGTCGGCGTGCTCGCGCTGGCCGAGGCCTCGATCGCGAAGCGGGCGTGGATCATCGTGCCGGCAAGCGCGACGCTCCTCGCGTCGCTGCTGCTGCAGATCGGGCGGTTCAATCCCGATAACGTGCAGCCTTATGCGGCTGCGATCGGCGTGTACCTCGTCGCGCTCGGCACATTCGGCCTGGGCCGGTACCGCCTGATGCCGCAGTTCGCATCGGCAGCAACGAGCATCGAGGCGCTCGGAGCCGCGACGATCCTGCTGCCGACGTTCGTCCAGTCGTTCGATCCGGGTTGGCGCTACGACGCGCTGCTCATCGCCGAAGCCTCGGCATTCCTGACGGCAGGCATCGCGCTACGACGCCGCGGCGTGCTCACCGTGTCGATCACGTTCCTGGTCCTGAGTGGTGGGCGGGCACTGTTCGACGCAGTCAGCGCGATGCCCAACTGGATCGTGGCGATGCTCGCGGGCATCGCGCTGCTGGGCATCGGTGTCGCCATCCTGGCCGGCCGCGAGCGCTGGGATCGCTGGCAGCATTCGGTGCTCACGTGGTGGGGCGAAACGGGGAGCGGCCCCGCGACGCCGTAGGGCCCACATGGGCTACACTCGCCGCTGAGGGAAGGAGCCGCCATGGCCATCGCACTCATCGTCTCCGTCGCAGCCGGCTACCTCATCGGATCGATCCCGGTGGGGCTGATCGTCGGACGCATCACGCGCGGCATCGACGTGCGTGACTACGGCAGCGGCGTCACGGGGGCGACGAACGTCATCCGCACATCGGGCCTGAAGGCGGGCATCGTCGTGATTGTCGGCGACATCGCCAAGGGCATCGCGCCGGTGTACCTCGGGATGCTGATCGCACGCGTCGCCGGAGTGGACGCGCACGACGATCGCGCATGGGTGGCCGCTGCGGCGGCGTTCGCGGCCGTGTGCGGGCACATCTGGCCGGTGTTCGCCGGGTTCCGCGGCGGGCGCGCCGTCGCCTCGGGCTTCGGTGCGGCGCTGGCGATGAACCCGCTGGCCTCGGTCGCCCTGATCCCGGTGGCGGCGCTGGTCGTCGCCAGCACGCGGATCATGTCGCTGATGTCGATCACGATGGCGCCGCTCCTGGCCGTTGTCTTCACCGCCCTGGCGATCATGGATATCAGCCCGCCCGCCTACGCGGCGTACGCAATCGGCGCGGCCACACTCATAGTCTGGAAGCACCGACCGAACATCGAACGCCTGCTCGCCGGCACCGAGCCAAAGATTGGACGCGGCGGCGACAAGCGCGGCGAGATGGACCCTGACGTGGGCCTCACCGAGTCATCGCCCGAACAGGAGACAGCAGCATCCCGGTCGTAGCCGTCGCCGGGACGACATCGTGGGGCGTCACGCTGGCGTGGCTGCTCGCCCGCAACGGCGCCGGTGTCACGCTGCTCTGCCGCACCGAGGACGAAGCCACCGAGATCAACCGCACACGCCGCGCCCACCGCGCGACGACGCTCGAACTGCCGGCATCGATCACGGCTACGGCGTCGGTGGCGACGGCG
>JANPBN010000177.1:0-3253 GCA_031430415.1 Dehalococcoidia bacterium | reverse complement strand
GTGCGGCTGATCGCCGTCGACCGGCCGGGCTACGGAAGCTCCGACTTCAAGAAGGGGCGCCAGATTGCCGACTGGCCGGACGATGTCGCCGATCTCGCGGCGGCGCTGGACATCGACCGGTTCGGCGTCGTCGGACTATCGGGCGGTGGCCCTCACGCGCAGGCGTGCGCGGCGGCGATGCCGGAGCGCGTCACGACGGCGGCGATCGTAAGCGGCGCCGGTTCGCGCGAGACCGCTCTCGATGGCCGCGGCCGGTTCATGAGACTCCTTGTCGGCGTGGCGCTGTGGCTCACGCCGCTGTTCGCATGGCTGGTCGCCAGCTGGGCCGCGTTCTGGGCGCCGCACACGCGCGAGTGGATGATGCCGCGCTCCGTCGACCGCGCCGTGATGAAACGTCGAGAGATCCGAGTGGCGTTCGCGGAGCAGGTTCGGGAAGCGCTGCGTCCGGGAGGCCGGGCGATGGCGCAGGACCTGGTGCTGTTTTCGAGACCCTGGGGGTTTACGCCGAAGGACGTCGGCGCCGTACCGGTGCGGCTCTGGCACGGCGACCGGGACAAGGTCGTGCCGGTGAGGGTGGGGCGTTTCTTCGCGCGCGAGATCCCCGGCTGCAAGGCGACGTTCGTGGCCGGCGGCGGCCACATGCTGATCGTCGATCACGTGATGGACATCATGGCCGCGGTTCGGGACGCGGCGCGCTAGGCGTGTTACTGGCGATGACGACGAGAGGCCCGGGCATGATTGCCCGGGCCTCTCGCTGTTTCCTTTCGGTCCGTTCGCCGGGTGGGCTGCGTTACTCGTACCGCAGGGCCTCGGCCACGGGGACCTTCGCCGCGGCTCGGCTCGGCCACCACGTCATCGCGAGCGAGACGATGAGCGCGGCGCCGGTGAAGATCAGCACCTCGTTCCATGGCATCATGAACTCGACGCCCTCACCGGAGAACTGGCCCGTCGTGAAGAGGTTCCTTGCGACGATGACGCCGCCGACGACGCCGGAGAGGATGCCCATGAGGGCGATGAAGCCCGACTCGAGGACGAAGGTCAACCCGACGGTGCTCGTCTGGTAGCCGATGGCGCGGAGCATGCCGATCTGCTGTCGTCGCTCGACGACGGAGCGGAAGGCGATGACGCCAAGGGCGACGATGCCGACGATGAGGCCCAGTGCCATGAAGCCCTGGAACATCCGCGTGAAGGCCTGATCCTGCGCGGCAGCGTCGCTCATGAGCTTCTGGACACCATCGGCCTGCACGCCCTTCGACGCGAGTGACGATTCGATCGCCCGGGCGCTGGCCTTCACGTCGAAGTCGTTCGCGAGGCTCACGTAGGTGCGGTCGTACGAGGGCGTGCCGAAGATGCTGGCGTAGGCGTCCTCGTTGACGTAGAGGCCGGCCATCATCTCGGCGGACAGGCGGGTGCCGAGCACGCCGATGACGGTGACGGTCGACTGAGCACCGGTGGCGGGATTGCGGAACGAGGCCGTGAAGGGTTCGAAGTCGCCTTCCTGCTCGACGGCCCAGATGAAGTCGTACGGACCCCATTCGGTGGCGTCGACGACGGCCAACGATGCGTCATGTCGGACAGCGTCGAGAACGTCGCGGTCGGTGGCGTAGCCACGGGCACGGGCCCCGAGGCTGGCGTTGGGTGCGGCGTAAAACGCGTCATCGCCGGCGATGACGGGATAGGTCGACCACTTGTCGTCGTGGAGGACTTCCTGCGAGCCGGTGAACGTCGTCGTGCGTCCGGCGCTGTCGATTGAGTTGGCGATGGGAGCGCCGGCTTCACGGAGGGCGCTGACGACATCCTCGACCGGGTTGTTTCGGTTGGCGGTGGCGACAATGTCCCAGCCGCCGTCGCCGTTTGCGCCCGTCATGGTGGCGCTGAAATTGGCGTTGACGGCGCTGAATGTGACGATGGAGAACACGATAAGCGAGAACATCGCGATCGTCATCGCGGTGCGGAACCGGTTGGCAAGCGGGTACGCGACACCCATCTTGAGCGCGGGCGCGGCGGACGGGAATTGCACCGCGGCCCAGGCGGAACCAGCGGCGAGGCCGACGAGCGCGGCGACGACGTAGAGCACCTGACCGATGCTATCGGCGCGGTCGCCGAGAGCGAATCCGGTCACGGCAGTGGCGACGGCCAGCGCGGCGATGGTGGCGGGCTTGCGGTACTTGTGTCCGTTGCGGCGCTGAAAGAGCGTCGTCAGGAGGCTGGCGTTGAAGATGATGATCAACGTGAAGGCGATGACGACCATGATGCCCGAGAGCACAAACATCTCGATGTCACCCTGCATCTCCGTGCCGAGCAGCTTCTCGGCGACGTTGAACGGCGCCATCCAGTAGAAGGCCATCCACGCGCCGACAAGCGTCCAAGTGACGCGACCGTTCGCACGGTAGTGCGTGGCGAGCATGGCGAGGCATAGCGGCAGAACGGAGAAGCCGAAACCGGCGAGGAACTCACTCGTGCCGCCGCCGCTGCTGGCGGCGAACAGCGCCAATGCCGAGATCCCGACGCCGGTCGGGGCGATGATCCAGGCCCAGGAGATACCCCAGCCCTTGCGGAAGATGAGCCAGATTCCCACGAACGGAATCACGAGTGCAGGCAGGCCGATGGCGACCCACTTCCAGTTGATTGCGCGACGCGGTTGGCGCTTCGGAGCATCCTCGAGGCCGCGTACGGCTGCGACGATATTCACGGAGGTCACCTTGATGGAGGCGATGACGACGGTGAGGAATGTGAGCGAGACGCCGAGGCAGTAGCTGATCACCAACGAGCGCACGGTGACGTGGGCCGTGATGAAGCTGAAGTCGTCGCCGACGGCGACTTTCAGGAACACCACGACGAGTCCGAGCGCGGCGGCGACGCCCAGCGCGGCACCAACGGCGCCGGCGATGAGGTTGTACGCCATGCCTTCGGAGACGAACAACTGGACGAGGTTGGTACGCTGAGCGCCGACCGCGCGCGCCATGCCCATTTCCGCTCGACGTTCGGCCGCGAGCATGACGAAGATCATGAAGATCAGCATGATGCCGCTGGCGATGGAGAAGAGCCCGAGCACGAGGAAGAACGTCGTGAACATATTGCCGTGGGCTTCGGCGTCTGCGACGGCGTCCTGCTTGAGTGGGTCGATCTCGATCGGCCGATCGCCCAGTCCGAAGAGTGCAGCGCCGTCAGCGCTGTCGACGAACGGCTCGAGGCGAGTCGTGGCGGCGTCTGTGCGCGTGTAGCTGTTGTTCACGGCGCCCTTGAGCGCGAC
>JANPBN010000176.1:0-12634 GCA_031430415.1 Dehalococcoidia bacterium | reverse complement strand
ATCGAATTCTCCCACCGCAGCGCTGCCGCCGTCGTTGGAGTGCTGTTCCTGGGTGTGACGTTTTTCGCATTCAAGACTGAGCGCCGTGAGAAATTGGTGTTCTGGTTAGCCTTTACCGCGGGCGTGGTCCTGCTGTGGCAGATCATCTTGGGCGGGATTACGGTGAAGAACGAGCTGCCCGCGGAGATAGTCGCGCTCCACCTGGGGACGGCGATGACCTTCATGGCGCTCCTCATCGTGACCGCGACGATTTCTATCGCCCGGCGGAACGCTGTGGCCGCGATCCCGGGAGCGCTCGATTCCAGCTTCACGCGCATGGCCGTGGTGACGGCGGCGACGGCGTTCGTGACACTCGTATTGGGTTCATATATTAGCGGAACTGACGCGTCGCTGGCCTGCAGGGGCTGGCCGCTCTGCAACGGATCCCTGGTGCCGGGCGGAGGCAGCGATGTCGGGCTGCATTTCCTGCACCGGCTCGTTGCGGGGCTTCTCGGGGTGTTCATGCTGGCGACGATGTACCTTGCCGTCGAGGAGAGGCGGCCGCGTGCGTTGGTGGCGTTGATGCTGGTCTCCGGCGCGATGTACCTGGCGCAGGCGCTCGTGGGGGCGGCCAACATCTGGACCGAACTTGCGGCAGGCGTCGTCGTGGCGCACCTGTCGCTGGCGGCGCTGCTATGGTGCGCTATGGTCACTATCATCGCGCTGTCGTACTATCTGCCGGGGGGCGACCACGTCGCGACCTCGCAGAAGACGACGGCCAGAGGAGTCACCGAATGGGCGCAGTAAACGTCGGCCTCGCGCGGGGTCGGGCGCTGACCTGGCGAGAGACGCTCGGCGCCTACGTTGCGCTGACGAAGCCTCGGATCATCTCGCTGCTCCTGATCACGACAGTTCCGGCGATGATCCTGGCCGAGAAGGGGCTGCCTTCCTTCTGGTTGATGTTCGCGACGGTGGCCGGCGGGACGCTGGCCGCGGGTGGTGCGAACGCCATCAACTGCTACATCGACCGCGACATTGACGAATTGATGCCACGCACACAGGGCCGGCCACTTCCCCTGGGGAAGATCGAACCGCACATGGCGCTCATCTTCGCGTTAGCGTTGGAAGTCGCCGCGTTTGGGCTGCTGGCGGCAACATCGAATCTCCTCGCGGCGACATTGGCGCTTTCGGCGACGGCGTTCTACGTGTTCATTTACACGATGTGGCTGAAGCGGACGACCAAGCAGAACATCGTCATTGGAGGGGCTGCTGGCGCGTTTCCGCCGCTGGTCGGTTGGGCAGCCGTGACGGGCGATGTGCCAATCGCGGCGCTTGTGCTGTTTGCGATCATATTCTTCTGGACGCCGCCGCACTTCTGGGCGCTATCGATCAAGTATCGCGACGACTATGCTAGGGCGCGCGTGCCGATGCTCCCGGTGGTGGCGACACTTCGCGAGACCACGACGCAGATCTTCTGGTATTCGGTCGCCCTGGTGCCCGTGTCGCTCCTGTTGCCGCTCACGGGGGCCGTGGGGGCGCTGTACGTGGCTGTCGCGATCGTGCTGGGTGCGGGGTTCATCCGCCTGACGTGGCGGCTGCGCTCGGACGACCGGCCGGGCGCTGCGATGGGGGTCTTCAAGTACTCCATCTCGTACCTGGCGCTTCTCTTCGTGGCGATGGCGGCGGACCAACTCATCCTTGGTTGAACGTGATTGCCGAGGGATCTGGACGCATCAAGCCGCCAGCCGCCCTTCGTGGCGAATTGCACAAACCCTTGACCGAATCCAGCTTCGGCGTAATAATCCCGCTGGCTCAGGTGTGCGGGCGGCAAGGATTGCCCCTGTGACGCGCGGCGAGGGATGAGCGGAGGTCGATCCATGGGCAGGCTGCACGTTCGTCGGCTCTTCGCAGCGTTGTCTTTCGTGACGATCGGGCTACTCCTGTCCGGCTGCGAGTTCTTCAGCAGCCCCCAGAACACCTTTGCGCCTGAGGGCACGGTTGCCGAGCAGCAGAAGAGCGACTTTCTGATCGTCGTGATTCCGTCCGCCGTGATCGGCATCATCGTCATGGTTGGTCTCGTCGCGATCATGCTCGTGTTTCGGCGCAAGGACGGGGACCCGGGTCTGCCGAAGCAGGTTCACGGCCATACGGGATTTGAACTCACCTGGACGATCCTCCCGGCGCTCCTGCTTGTCGTGGTGGCGGTTCCGACGCTCACGGGAATCCGCGAACTGGCCGAGAAGCAACCGGACGAGGCGTTGACCATCAACGTCATCGGCGTCCAGTGGGCGTGGCAGTTCGAGTACCCCGAGTACGTCGATGCCAGCGAGCAGCCGCTCCTGGTCACTGGCGACCTGCACATACCCGTCGACGAGAAGATCGACATCCAGATCACGTCGCTCGACGTCAATCACAGCTTCTGGGTGCCAAAGCTCGCCGGCAAGACCGACGCCATCCAAAATCATCCGAACCACATGTGGATCGAGGCGACGAAGCCGGGCACATACGAAGGCCAGTGCGCGGAGTTCTGCGGGCTCAGCCACGCTGAGATGCGCTTTCGCGTGATCGCGATGGAGCGGGCCGAATTTGATCAGTGGGTTGCAGATCAGGGCGGCACCGCCATCACCAACAACGCGCCGGCGCGTGTCGGTGTAGCTTCGAGCGGAGAGTAACGATGGCAACGATCGCCGGGACGCTTCCGAAGGCACACGGCGAGCATGCCGGATATAGCGGCATCTGGAGCTGGCTCTCGACTGTCGACCACAAGCGCATCGGTGTCATGTACGGCGTGTCGTCGTTCTTGTTCTTCCTGTTGGGCGGACTCGAGGCGCTGCTGATGCGGATGCAGCTCGCGACGCCGAATGGCACGATCCTCGACAACGACCAGTACAACCGCATCTTTACGATGCACGGCACGACGATGGTCTTCCTCGTTGTTATGCCGATGAGTTCGGCCTTCTTCAACCTGCTCGTGCCGCTGATGATCGGCGCACGTGACGTCGCGTTCCCGCGCCTGAACGCGTTTAGCTTCTGGACGTTCCTCGCTGGTGGATTGCTGCTCAACGCAAGCTTCTTCACGGGCGGCAATATCTTCCAGGGAGAACTGGGACTGCCCGACGGCGGCTGGTTCGGATACGCACCACTGACCCTGAATCAGTATTCAGCCGGAGACGGCATCAACTATTGGGTCATGGGGCTGCAGATCCTGGGTGTCGCCTCGCTGGCCGGTGGGTTCAACTTCGTCGTGACGATCTTGAACATGCGGGCCCCGGGAATGACGCTTCTGCGTATGCCCGTGTTCGTGTGGATGACGCTGGTGACGTCGTTCCTGATCATCTTCGCGATGCCGATCATCGCCGTCGCGCTGTTCCAGTTGACGTTCGACCGGGTCTTTGACGCGAATTTCTTCAATCCGGCGGCTGGCGGCTCGCCACTCCTCTGGCAGCACATGTTCTGGTTGTTCGGCCACCCGGAGGTGTACATCCTCATCCTCCCGGCAATGGGCATCGTCTCAGAGGTGCTGCCGACGTTCTCGCGCAAGCCGCTATTCGGGTATCCATTTGTGGTGTTCTCAGGCGTCGCGATCGGCTTCATGAGCTGGGGCGTCTGGGCGCACCACATGTACACCACGGGCCTGGGTTCAATTGCCAACTCGGCATTCGGCATCTCGACGATCCTGATCGCTGTGCCAACTGGCATCAAGATCTTCAACTGGATGGCGACGATGTTCGGTGGGTCGATCAGCTTCAAGACGCCGCTGATGTTCGCTGTTGGGTTCATCGCCATGTTCACGATCGGTGGGCTGACGGGCGTCACGCACTCGATGGTGCCCTCGGACTATCAGCAGCAGGACACGTACTACGTCGTCGCGCACTTCCACCAGGTGTTGTTCGGCGGCGCCATCTTCGGCTTGTTCGCCGGCATCTACTACTGGTTCCCGAAGTTCACGGGCAAGATGCTGAACGAGACGATCGGCCAGGTGCATTTCTGGCTGATGTTCATTGGCTTCAACCTGACGTTTCAGCCGATGATGATTCTTGGGTTAATGGGCATGCCTCGCCGCGTCGCGACGTACCCCGAGGATTATGGCTGGGACCTGTGGAATGCCATCGCGACGGTCGGCGCGTTCACCATTGCGGTGTCGATGCTCGTGTTCTTGTTCAACGTGTGGCTCAGCCTGCGGAACAAGGAACGTGTGGGCGCCGACCCGTGGGACGCGCGCACATTGGAGTGGACGATTGCCTCGCCGCCACCGGAGTACAACTTCCGCAACGTGCCGACGGTGCATGGAATCGACGAGTTCTGGCACCGGAAGTACGCAGAGGATGGGCAGGGCCGCCCCGTGCCGATCCCGGATGGCGCTGAGAAGATCGTCGAGATCGATGACGGGCAGTCGGCGCACCAACTGGGCATCCATATGCCGAACCCGTCGTTCTTTCCGCTGATTGCCTCACTGGGGTTCCCAGTGATCGCGATGGGTCTGCTGTACACGTTCTATCTCATCCCGGTGGGTGTGATGATCACGGTGGTCGGACTGTACGGATGGGTGCTGGAACCGGCGTCTGATTAGCCGAGGGGAGTAACGAGTTGGCTCACGCACCTGCCGCCGGGCACTCGCTGGAGACCGGAACGGGCCTCGATAACAGAAAGCTGCTGATGTGGCTGTTTCTGGCGTCGGAGTGCTTGTTCTTTGGCTCGTTCATCGCGGCCTTTCTGATCTACCGTGACCGCAACGTGGTCGGGCCGTACCAGGCGGACCTCTACGACATTCCGTTCACATCGGTGAGTTCGTTCGTGCTGCTGATGAGCAGCCTGACGATGGTGCTTGCGCTGAGCGCGATCCAGCGCGGAGACCTTCGGGTGATGCGCATCTGGTTGTTGGCGACAGCGCTGCTCGGCATCGCGTTCCTCGCAGGGCAGGCGTACGAGTTCACGCATTTCTGGAACGAGGGCCTACACCTCGATACGAACCTGTTCGGGACGACGTTCTTTGTGCTCACGGGCTTTCACGGCGCCCACGTGTCGATCGGGGTGCTGATTCTGCTCTCGCTCTATGATGCGTCGCTGCGCGGGAAACTGAACGAGGGCGATGGTTTGGCGGTCGAACTGGCGGGCCTCTACTGGCACTTCGTCGACATCGTGTGGATTGTGATTTTCACGCTGGTTTATCTGATACAGCCGCAGTAACGTTCCGGCGTCTTGTTGGCGACGGACAGGAGCGAACCGAGGTCACATGGAGAATCCTGCCTACCTTCTTGGATTTCCGTTGCTCCTGTTGGGAGGGATCGGGCTGACGCTCGCCTTCTCAATCTTTTTCATGCCAGAGGACGGAGTCGCAGGCGGCGCAGCCGTCGCTTCCCATGGCGGGCACCCGACGGCTGGCGAGTACATCATCATTGGCATCGTGCTCGCGGCCATCACGACGGTCGAGGTAGCGCTGTTCTACGTCGAGGGCATTGCCCAGGGCCTTCTCATCGTCATCCTGATGACCCTTTCGTCCCTGAAGTTCATGCTCGTCGTTGGCTACTTTATGCACCTGAAGTCGGATGCGAAGGTGCTCTCTGTATTCTTCTTCGGCGCGTTTGCGCTGGCGTTCGCGCTGTTCATCGTCGTGTCGGCGACGCTCGGCAGCAACCTCATCTAGCGGCCACCCGGTGGGCAGGCGCTAGCGTACTCTGATCCCGGGAGGGCCCGGACATGTTCCCGCTCCTGCACGTCAGCTCCACAGAATACAACTGGCACTGGAATCTGCATCCGGACGTGCTGTTCTTGTGCGCGGTCTTGCTGGCCGGCTACTGGTACGCAGTAACGCAGCTCCGCGATGAGATCCCGGACGCGGGCCGGGTCAGGCGTTCGCAGGTCACGATGTACGTCATGGGAGTGGGCTTCCTGTACGGGGCGTCCACCTCGCCAATTCACGAGCTCGCCGAGGGATACCTCGCGAGCGCGCACATGCTCCAGCACTTCGTCTATACGATGGTCGCACCGCCTCTGCTCATCGCGGGAGTTCCGGGGTGGCTCTGGCGGGCGCCGCTGAGGAACAGGGCGTTGCTGGCGCTCATGAAGCGCGTCACGCTGCCCCTGGTCGCGTTCGCGGCGTTCAATGCCGTGCAACTGCTCACGCACTTGCCGGCGAGTGTTGACCTGTCGCTTCGCGTACACTCGCTTCACTTTGGCGTGCACGTTGCGCTCGTCGCGACGGCAGTGCTGATGTGGTGGCCGATTCTGAGCCCGATCGAGGAACTGCCGCGGCTCTCCGCTCCGCTCCAGATGGCATACCTGTTCGTCCAGTCGCTGCTGCCTTCGGTTCTGGCGGCGTTCTTGACGTTCTCGGATGGGGTGTTCTACAAGTTCTATGCCACTGCGCCGCGGGTTTGGGGACTGTCCCCGGTCTCCGACCAGCAACTCGCGGCGTTCGTGATGAAGTTCCTGGGCAGTCTCGTGTTGTGGGGATTCATCACCTGGGCGTTCTTCCGTTGGTTCGAACGGGAGAACGCTGAGTCGCGGGAGTCTCGATGGGACGACGTGAAGGATGAGATGACGCGTCTCGGGCTGCCGCTCGAAAAGTAGACGTCGAAGATCCACGCGGATCGACGGCGTTTCTCGATTCGGACCTCTTGACGGACCGAACGGGCGTCACCCCAGAAGAATCGACATAACGCAAGCCGGGCCTAGAGGTCTGATCGCAGAGATCGAAAGAACCCGCCAACTTGGCGGGTTCCGGGTTATCGAGGCGAGGGCTCTGTCCGCTACTGAATCTCGATTGTGCCTTGCATTTCGGCAACGTGGAAGTCGCAGCGATAGGTGTAGGAGCCGGGCGCCAGGTTCAGTGTAATCTCGCCTTCGGCGCCAGCGCGGATGGAGCCAGGATCGGAGCAGGGTTCGTCGCCCCCTGGCTTGCAGAACGCCGCCACGAAGCCGCCCGCCGCCGCGATGTGGAGGTTGTGAATCGCCTTCCCGGCGTTGTTGACAGGGAGCAGCGCTGTTCCGGCTGGAACGGTGATATTTGGGTTCTTCTCTTCAGATCCGCCCAAGGTGAAGAAGTTGTCGTGTGTTTCGATGACGATCTGGCCGGGAGGGACTGGCGTGCCGCGTGGCGGCTCCGGCGTCTCGACAACCGCCTCGCCGTGACTCGGTTCGTAGTTGATTTGACCCCAGATCGTGCCACCGATGAGGAGCGCTGCTACGGCTATGCCGGCGCCAGCGTACTGCCAGCGCGGAACCACGTTGGACGCGAAGTAGGCCGCGATCGCCAGAATGCCAATCGCGACGAGAGCGGCGATGACGGTCGCAGCTTCGGCGGACGAGGCGAGATAGACGCGGGAGAGCCCGAAGATAATGGCGAGGCCAAAGGAAACGGCTCCAACGGGTACGAGGAAGGCCCACGCGAGGCGCTCGTACACGGGATTGCCGGCTTCAGCGCCGTCGTCAACAGCTTCCATGCGGCGAACTTGCGTCGTGCCGGGGACAGCGAGTGCGCCGTGCTTGTTGATGATGCCGAACACGTTCGCGGGTTGGTCCGTGTATGCAGACAGCGCCTCTCCGTCACGCCACCGGGTCTCGACGGTGAGGAGGCTGTCGCCGGTGGGCTCCTCGGAGCGGGCGATCTGCATGCTGCGGAATCCGGGCTGCTGCCGCAGAACGCGACGGTGCCGCTCAAGCTCGTCGGTCAACGCCTTCGCATCGCCGAGGCTTGCCGCGGCAATCTGGACGGAGACCTGCTGTACGATATCCATACACCTCACCTGGCCTGGATGTGCGCCGGGGGTTCCCAGCCGAATTGCCGCCGGAATAGTACCCCGAGCTTCCCGTTGAATCCAGAGTCGTTCCGTTCGCTGGTTGAACCTGAGCGAGCCTCGCTGGGGATGTATTGGCTACCGCGTCGCCAGTGCACCTGCCAGGGCATCGCGGACCTCGTCGAGGGAGGCGACGCCTTCGAACTTTGCTGCGATGCGGCCATCGGCCCCAACCACGAATATCCATGGTTCGGACTGGATGCGCCACTCGAGGACGGCCGGCACCGGGTTCTGGACAAAGCCGTTACGGAGATCGCGGAGGATGTATGGCTCGACGTGGATGAAGGTGGCACGCCCCACGAACTCGGCGGCGAGCGGGTCCATCACGGTGTCCATCACCGGGGCGCATGTGCGGCTGCGGCAGTAGGCTGGCGTGGCGAACGCGATAACGGTGGGCTTTCCGCGTGCGATGGCGTCGGCGATCGTTCTGTCGTGCATGGCGGACCGGGGCGGCGACGACGAGTCGATCTCCTCGATGTCGGCGACGTTGGCGAGAATCTGCTGACGGCTCGCCGGCGCCAGGTCGCCGATCGATGGCTCGCTGCTGTCCTCGAGGACGTTGAAGCGAAATGGCGCTTCCTTGAGCGTCCGCCCACCCGTGGCGACCCTCACTTT
Organism: Dehalococcoidia bacterium; assembly: GCA_031430415.1. Taxonomy (GTDB): domain Bacteria; phylum Chloroflexota; class Dehalococcoidia; order DSTF01; family JACRBR01; genus JANPBN01. Next base: position 4,244 of record JANPBN010000176.1, on the reverse strand, counting down.
CACACCCCAGGCGCCGCCATGCGGAAACGCAACGTTCGCTACGTAGACGCCGCCTTCGCCCGTGACCTCGCGCGCCCCGCCTGACTGCTCATCGACGAACCCAAGTTCGGCGTGCACGAAGCGCGCCTGTACCTGCGTCGTTTCGGCCGGCTTCGCGCCAGAGAGATCGTAAAAGCGAAGACGCACGTCGGCCCCCAGGACCGCCGCGTCGTCGGCGTCGATGATGCTTATGGAGAGGCGGTTATCGCCGACGGACAAGCTGCTGTTGTTGATCGACGGGAAGATATCGCCGTCGCCGAGCAGGACAACTTCGGGGAATTCCTCGCCGGCGCCCTTGCACGCCGAGAGCGCGATCGCGAGCAAGGCGACGACGGCGATGCCTGCGAGGCGGCGGCTCAATGCTGTCATTGGTCCGGGCTGACTCGTCGGCCTGTGCCGAGATAGAACACGAGCGTCGCCAGCACTGCCATGACGGCAAGGTCCAGCGGGAGGCTGAAATACCCACCGGCGCCCTCGCCTGAATACAACGCGTGGTGCATCGCATCGACGGCGAACGTCAGCGGGTTGAGGCTGCCGAGCACCTTGAGCCACACGGGCAGGTGTTCGAGCGGAAAGAAGGCGCCGGAGAAGAACAGAAACGGAAACAGGACGAGGTTCATCAGCAGATGGAATCCCTGCATCGAGCTGATCCGCGAAGCGAGCAGTTGCGCCAATCCCGAGAGAAACAGGTTGAGGAGAACCACGGTGGTGAGGGTGACCGCGAGGGTGCCCGCAATGCCGTACTCCCATTCGAAATTGATCGCCGGGATCATCGCTGCGACGCCGAGGACGATGAGTGCTTGCGCGATGCCAATGACGACCGAACTGAGCGTCTTCGCAAGCAGGATGACGCGTGTCGAATGAGGCGATGCAAGGAACACCTTGAGAATGCCCGAATCGCGGTCCTGGTAATACGACGCGCTGGAGAACGTCGAGGAGAAGAGGGCGGTCATGACGACCATGCCGGGTGTCAGGAACGTGATGTAGTCATCGACATTCCTCGGGTCGAGGCCGCGGCCAACGCCCGTGCCGAGAATCGCCAGAAGCATGAGCGGGAACAGCACAGACGAGTAGAGCTGTGAGCGCGACCGAAGGAACGCACGGAAGTCACGCATCGTGAGGGCGAAAATCGCGTCGACTGCGGCGGTCAAACTGCTGCCTCCACGCCGTCATGCGTCGCCGCGCTGATCTGCTTCCCAACGAGCTGGAAGTAGACATCCTCGAGCGTGGATTCTTCGATCTGTACGCCGGCGATGCCTTCGCCGGACTCATGGAACAGGCGCGTGAGGAATGGACTGGCATCGTCAACGGTGATATGGGTCGTGAGACCAGCAAGGCGCACATGGCCGACGCCGGGCATCGATTCGAGCGCGCCGACGCGATGCTCAGGATCGAGCTTCCATTCGATTCGCACGGCGTCGTGCCGGAGTCCGCGCTTGAGCGCCGATGGCGCGTCCTGCGCGACGGGGCGGCCACGGTCAAGGAGCGCGACCGTGTGGCAATAGCGCTCTGCCTCGTAGACATCGTTCGTGGCGAGCAGGAGCGTGCAGCCTTTGGAGTTGGCTTCGACGAGGTGCTCCCAGATGGCTTGCCGCGAATCCGGGTCAAGCGCGAGCGTCGGCTCATCGAGCAGCATGACCTCCGGGCGCGTGATGAGGGCGCGGGCGAGTTCCAGTCGACGTTTCATGCCACCGGAGAGGGTGGACGTAAACGAGCGCTCGCGGTCACGTAGGCCGACGCGGTCGAGTAGGTCGGCCGCTTGCCGGCTGGCGTCGTCTGAGCGAAGGCCGAAGAGCCGTGCCTGGAGGAGCATCGTTTCGTGGACGGTCATCACCGGGTCGAGTGAAGGATCCTGGAAGACGACGCCCATGCGCCGGCGGACACGCGCGCTCAGCGGTTCGCCGAGTACACGGATGTCGCCCGCCGCGGCGTCGCGGCGACCGATGAGTAGTGACAGCAGGGTGGTCTTTCCGGAGCCGTTGGGGCCTAGCAATCCGAAGATAGCGCCCGCGGGCACGGCGAGTGTCAGGTCATCGAGCGCGACGCGATTGCCGTACCGGTACGTCAAGCCGCTGACGGCCAGAGCGGCGGACAGGTTCGTGATGGTGGTCTCGGGCGCCGGCATGGTGGATACGTTCAAGTTGTGCATCGGGTTGAATGACCCGCGGGCAGGATAACAGGCGCGCCCGCCCCGAGGAACGGAGCGGGCGCGCCGGTGTGTTGCGCGGTCAGTGCGCGGCGGGGTGGGCCGGGCGGAGGAAGTACGTCGCGCAGGCTTCGTCGATGCTGTGCGGCGTGAATACGGCTGGCTCGCGATCGTAGGCTGCCGCGTCGACGATCGCCTCGACGATGTCCCGAGGGTGGCAGCCGCGCAACTCGCGCTGGTGTGCGGCGTACCAATGCTCCATCAGGTAAGCGTATGCCGCCTCATCGAACGCCATGTTGGTTCGGCGGCACTCGCGCTTGAAGATGCCGTGGTACTCGTCCATGGTCGGGTTCGGGATCTCTACCTTGTAGCGAATCCGGCGGAGGAACGCGTCGTCGGCGAGGTCCTCCGGCGGTAGGTTTGTGGAGAAGAGCACGAGCACATCGAAGGGCGCTTCGAGCGTCTGCCCGGTGTGGAGAGTGAGGTGGTCGACGCCGCCCTCGAGCGCGGTGATCCAGCGATTCAGGAGCTGGACCGCAGGCATCTGCTGCCGCCCGAAGTCATCGATGATCAGCGTACCGCCGTTGGCCTTCAACTGCAGCGGCGCTTCGTACACGCGCGATGACTCGTCGTACACCAGTTCGAGGCTGTGCTTCGTCAGTTCGCCGCCGGCCCAGATGACAGGGCGGCGGATGCGCACCCAGCGGCGGTCGGCGCGGCTCGCCAGGAGCGTGCTGCCGTTCGTCGGGTCGTCCGGCACGATCTCGTGCTTGGACGGGTCGAATAGGTGAACGATCTGCCCGACGGCCTCGATCGCGTACGGGATGCGGATCGTGCCGCCGATGACGCCGCCGATGGCGCTCACGGCCGTCGTCTTGCCGTTGCCCGAGGCGCCGTAGACGAGCGTCGAGCGGCGGGAGGAGGCAGCGCGGCCGATGCGGCTGACGGTCTGGTCGGAGAGGACGAGCGGGCCGAGCGCACGCAGGATCTCTTCGCGGGAGATGTGGACGTCTTCGAGCGTCTGCGCGTGGACCTGGGCGACGTAGTCCTTCAGCGGCACGGGTGCCGGGCCGACGTAGCCACTGCGGAGGATTGCCCCTTCGGCGCGCTCCATGCCCTTCTGCGTGAGCGCGTACACGTAGCCCGCAGCGCCGGATGCGCCCCCTGCGCCGAGCACGGAGACGAGGTTGTCATGCGAGAGCGCCTGCATGATCTCTTCCATCGCCGTGCCGGAGAGCTTCATGTCGGCGGACAACTCTTGCCGGCTCATGCGGCCGCGGTAGAAGAGCGTCTTCAGCGTGAGGTCCCACAGAAGGCCGCGGTCGATGCCCAGTTCGTCGATCGTCGTGGGCTCGGTGAGTGTCCTTCGTGGCTGTACGGCGAGGGTCGTCATTGCACTCTCCTGCGGGCCGGCGTGTATGCCGGCGCGGTTGCCCCATCGTCTTCATTGACAAGAACGGGCCGATGTAGCCGGTATTTCGCGTCGAACGGGTCAATCTTGCCGCCATGGCGTGCGAGAGCCGATACTGCAGGCGAAAGGCGGTTCCTTGCGGACGCTGCGGGTTGCGCTGGCACAAATCGACACGACGGTAGGTGACCTTCCCGGGAACACGGCGAAGATCATCGAGTGGATATGTCGTGCGCGGGAACTGGGGGCCGATATCGTCGCGTTCCCGGAGTTGGCCGTCACGGGCTACCCGCCGGAAGATCTGGTGCTTCGGCGCTCGTTTATCGCCGACAACCTGACGGCCCTCGACGAGATTGTTGCGGCGACCAAGGGGATCGCGGCCGTCGTGGGGTTCGTCGATATGAACGACGACATCTACAACGCCGCTGCGCTGATCAACGATGGCCGCCTGGTGCATCGTTACCACAAGCAGTTTCTGCCGAACTACGGCGTCTTCGACGAGGACCGCTACTTCCAGCAGGGGCACGAGTCGCCCGTGTTCGTCATTGCAGGCGTTGATGTCGGCATCAATGTGTGCGAGGACATCTGGTACACGGACGGGCCGACGCGCGAGCAGGCGCATGCCGGCGCCGAAGTCGTCATCAACATCAA
>JANPBN010000175.1:0-9039 GCA_031430415.1 Dehalococcoidia bacterium | reverse complement strand
AGCCGGGGCCGGGTAGCGACCGTTATCGCGCTCCGAGAGCCCGTCGCGCGCGGCGGGAAGAAGGGTGGCACCGCGGGCCTCGAACCCGTCCCTTTACGGACGGGTTTTTTTGTTACCCGTTGGTCACAAGGCCCGAAAACGGCCTGAAGAAGAAGTAGGTTCATGACGCACTCCACGTTCGCTCCTTCGGAGGTCTTCCCGGTCTCGGCACCGCGCTCCCCGCGCGTCCGCCGCGACCGCGCCGTATCCGCGCTTCTCGCGCGCGTCGCGGGCCTACGGCTCGTCGTACGCGACCTTCGCTAGGTCCGTTGCGCCTCCCAGGGAGCCGCGGGCCGAAACCAACGACACAGCGAACGCAGATACCATCCGCCGAATGTGCGGATCTTCGAGGAGCAGCAACATGACGAAACTCAAGGGCGCCGAGATCATCATGGAGTGTTTGCGCCAGGAGGGTACGGAGATCATCTTCGGTTACCCCGGCGGCGCAAACCTGCCGATGTACGACGCGCTGAAGAAATACCCCGACATCAAGCATGTGCTCGTCCGCCACGAGCAGTCGGCCGCTCACGCTGCCGACGCGTACGCGCGCGTGTCGGGCAAGCCCGGCGTGTGCTGGGCGACGTCGGGCCCCGGCGCGACGAACCTGGTCACGGGCATCGCGAACGCGTGGATGGACTCGGTGCCGCTGGTGTGCATCACGGGCCAGGTGGTGACGTGGCTGCTGGGGCGGGACGGCTTCCAGGAAGCGGATATTACGGGCATCACGATTCCGATCGTCAAGCACAACGTGCTCGTGCTCGATGTTGAGGACATTGCGCCGGCGATCAAGGAAGCGTTCCACATCGCGATGACGGGGCGGCCGGGGCCGGTTCTGGTCGATATCCCGCGCGACGTGCAGCAGGCGCTGTGCGAATTCGTGTATCCGGAAACGGTGGACCTGCCGGGCTACCAGCCCACCGTGGTGGGCCACGGTCAGCAGGTGAAGAAGGCGGCGCAGCTGATCGATGAAGCGGAGAAGCCGCTGATTCTCGCCGGGCACGGCGTCGTCATCGCGCGGGCTGCCGGGGAGCTGAAGGACCTCGCTGAGAAGGCGCAGATTCCAGTGATCACGACGCTACTGGGCCTCGGCGGCTTCCCCGGATCGCACGAACTGGCGATGGGTATGCCGGGCATGCACGGGATGTACTGGAACAATATGGCGATCCAGGAATGCGACCTGCTGATCGGCGTCGGCATGCGGTTCGACGACCGCGTCACGGGTGCTCTGAACCAGTTCGCGCCGAACGCCAAGATCGTGCACATCGACATCGACCCGGCGGAGATCAGCAAGAACGTGAAAACGCTGGTACCGATCGTCGGTGACGTGAAGAACGTGCTACAGCAGCTGCTCCCGAACGTGAAGCCGGCGCGCCACGACGCTTGGCGCCGGTGGATCGATGACATGCGGCGCGATCATCCTTCGATCGCGATCCCGGAGACGGACAAGATCCTGCCGCAGTACGTCATCAAGAAGATCTACGACTTGTCGGGACCGGATGCGTACTATGCCACGGGCGTGGGCCAGCACCAGATGTGGGCGGCACAGTTCTTCTGGAGCGATAACCCGTACTCATTCGTGACATCGGGCGGACTCGGCACGATGGGCTTCGAGGTGCCGGCGGCGATTGGTGTCCAGTTCGCGAAGCCCAAGAACACGGTCTGGTCGTTCTGCGGCGATGGCGGATTCCAGATGACGATGCAGGAACTGGCGCTGTGCACCGAGTACGAACTGCCCATCAAGTTCGCGATCATCAACAACAACTATCTCGGCATGGTGCGCCAGTGGCAGGACACGTTCTACGCGGGCAACAAGGAATCCGTGCGGATGTTCCAGCCGGACTTCGTGAAGGTGGCCGAGGCGATGGGCATCACGGGCATCCGCGTCAGCGACAAGTCGATGGTTGAGTCGACGATTCAGGCGGCGCTCGATCACCCGGGCGCTGTGCTCATCGACTTCCAGGTCGAAGAAATCGAGGATTGTTATCCGATGATGCCTCCAGGTGTGAGCCTGTCGGAGACGATCGACCAGCCCGCAGTGAAGCACCGGGAGTACGCATGATGAGCGGACGACTACACACAATCGTGGCGCTGGTTCAGGATCGCCCGGGCGTTTTGAACAAGATTGCCAGCAAGTGGCGCCAGCGTGCCTTCAACATCGAAAGCCTGACGGTTGGTCACAGCGAGGTTCCGGGACTGTCGCGCATGACGTTCACGGTGGATGGCGCGGCGCACGACATCGAGCAGGTTACGAAGCAGCTGTACAAGGTGATCGAGGTCGTGAAGATCACCGACGTGACTGCCGAGGCGGTCGTCGCGCGGGAGTTGGCGATGATCAAGGTGAATGCGACCAAGGAGAACCGTGGCGCGATCATCGAGATCTCCAATATGTTCCGTGCGAATATCGTCGATGTCGGAACGGAGTCGCTGGTGATCGAAGTCACCGGTACAGAGGAGAAGATCGACGCCATTGTCGCGATGGTGACGCCCTTCGGACTGAAGGAACTCGTGCGTACCGGTCGCATCGCGATGGTGCGTGGTGGCCTGGCGACGGTGGCCGCCCCAGCCGGCAACGGCGCGCGGCAGCACCGGTCAGCGGGTGAGGGCAAGCCGAAGGTCGGGAGCCTGATCTAAGCGGAGAACGAATCGTTGGGGACGTGAATCGCGGATTCGGTGGCGGCACGGAGCACGAACTGGATGACTCGAACGCATGACGGGAATGGCGCTGGCGACAACTTGCTTCGGAGCAAGGTCATCGCGGCGTCCGTGATTCTGGTGCTGGTGGGCGCCGGAGCGTGCGGGGGTGGGAGTTCGAACAACGAAGGTGCGGCGGTCGCGGCGGTCGCTCAGTTCTTCGTTCAGGAGCGGGATGGCGGCCGCCTGGCGGAGGGCGTTCAGGTCGATGGTGTGGGTGTGGCTGGAAGCTCGATTCGAACGCTCGCCGTACGCGCCGAGGACAAAGCCGAATCAATCGATGAACGCTACTGCATGGAGTACCGTTACGAGGATCCGGCGCAGAGGCATAAAGAGTTCCGACGGGTCTACGTCGCCGCGTTGATCGACGGCGCGTGGTCCGTTGAGGCCGTCAATCCAGACGGCACCTGCGAAGGCGTGGAGTAAGAGGATGACGATGCATTCGGCCGCGAGGACTTCGCTCACACTTCAACGGCCCTCGACTCGCATGAGCGAGCTGGAGGGCCACGCGAAGAACTGAGCCAGCCGCCGAGAGCGGTGAACGGAGGAGTCTCACTATGGAAAAGGTCATCATCTTCGATACGACATTGCGTGACGGCGAGCAGTCGCCCGGCGTCGCGCTGACGACGAGTGACAAGCTGGAAATAGCGACGCAGCTCGCGAAGCTGGGCGTCGACGTCATCGAGGCGGGCTTTCCGCGCACGTCACCGGGCGACTTCGAGGCGGTCCAGACCATCGCTCGCACGATACGTGGCAGCCAGATCGCCGGTCTGGCGCACGCTAATCCTGATGCGGTCGACGACTGCTGGAACGCCGTCAAGGTCGGTGAAGCGCCGCGCATCCACGTATTTTTGTCGAGCTCCGATATCCACATCATGCACCAGCTGGTGAAGGATAAGGACACGGTTCTCGAGATGGCGCGGACGATGGTCGCGCGCGCCGCGAAGTACTGCAGCGACGTCGAGTTCAGCCCGATGGACGCGACGCGCAGCGACCGCGAATTCGTGTACACGATGCTTGAACAGTGCATCGCCGCCGGCGCGACGACGGTGAACATCCCCGACACGGTGGGCTACACAGTACCTGAGGAGTTCGAGGAGTTCATCCGGGACATCAGGAACAACGTGCCAAATATCGACAAGGCACGGATTAGCGTGCACTGCCACAACGACCTCGGGCTGGCCGTCGCGAACTCGCTGGCGGCGGTACGGGCGGGCGCCCGGCAGATCGAGACGTGCATCAACGGGATCGGCGAGCGTGCGGGCAACGCGGCGCTCGAAGAAGTAGCGATGGCGCTCAAGACGCGACGTGACTTCTTCGGCGTCGAGACGAACATTCGCACGCCGGAGCTGTATCGCACAAGCCGGCTAGTCGCGGACCTGACGGGAATGAGCGTGCAGCCGAACAAGGCGATCGTCGGCGCGAACTCGTTCCGGCACCAGTCTGGTATCCACCAAGACGGCATTCTCAAGATGCGCGAGACGTACGAAATAATGGACGCGAAGGACATCGGCTGGCCGACTGGCGGCGCCGAGATCGTGCTCGGCAAAGTCTCCGGACGCCATGGCTTCAAGTCGCGCATCGAGCAACTGGGCTACCAGCTGACAGAGGAAGAGCTGTCGCGGGCGTTTCTGGCGTTCAAGGAACTGGCCGATAAGAAGGCCGAGATTGACGACCGCGACCTCGAGGCGATCATCGCCGATCGCCTGCGCACCATGGACGAAATCTACCGCCTCGACTTCATACAGGTCACGTGCGGCGACCACGCGACGCCGACGGCGACCGTGCGGTTGATTGCGCCAGATGGCTCGATCCACTCGGATGCGGCGCTGGGTACGGGGCCTGTCGATGCCGTGTATCGCGCCATCAACCGGATTGTCGATGTACCGAATGAACTCACGGAATTCTCCGTCAAGAGCGTCACCGAAGGCATCAACGCCCAAGGCGAGGTCACCATCCGCATCGAGGCCGACGACAAGAGCTATACCGGCCGGGGCGCCGATACGGATATCATCGTGGCTTCGGCCAAGGCGTACATGAACGCCCTCAACCGGATGCTGGCGATCGAGCGTAGGCGGGACACAGAAGTGCGGACGAATCCGTAAAGCACGTTGTGGGCGCCTTGACAAAACGGTTGGAGGCTTGGTAAATTCGTGTGAGGTAGGTGAACGGGAGACGGTACCAATGACCCACCACGAAGAGAAATATTCCGCTTGGGAAGACCGCAAACATGAGGTCGGCGTGCTTCGGGACGCCGCAGAGGCCTACGTGTATGACCCGACTCCGATAGCGTTACAGCGTGGGCTGACGCGGCTGAGCGGAAAGAACCAGATCACGGTCCCGGTGGCGGTCGCGCGCGCGCTAGGCTGGGTGCCGGGAGATGAGATCGAACTTCGGGTGGACGGCGAGGGGGTCTACATGGAGAAGAAACTCCCACGGATAGACGCGCTCCGGCGGCTTCGGGGCAGCCTTGCTGATGCGTGGCCAGACAGAGAGAGTGCCGACAACTACGCACGCGGCGAGCGGGCGGCCTGGGATCGTGCATGGGACGAAGATCCGGCGGACACATCACCTTCAGGGAACTGATCAGGGGGTGCCGCCGGGTCTGTCTTGATACGAATGCCTGTATCTACTACTTGGGCCAGAGCGAACCACCGTTTCCGGCTATGGTCGAGATCGCGCTCGAAGACGGTGCCGGCTCGCAACCGCCCTATATTGCAGGGCTGACCTATCTGGAGTTGCTCGTTCGGCCCTGGCGCGACGGCACTGACGCGCACCGTCGTATCATCGAGGAGTTCATACTCGAAGCGACAGGTGGTCCGCCGCAGCCGATCGCGGTGGATGAACTCGAGGTCGCCGCGCAGATCCGGGCGATGACCAGAATGAAGACGCCGGACGCACTGATCGCGGCTTCCGCCGCGGTGAACGGCTGTGACGTTGTCATCGGCAACGACACGGACTTTAGGGGGCTCAGCGCGATCGAATCGATGCAGATTGCGCGGCGAGGGAAACGACCCTTGCAGCTGCCGCGGTTCGTACTGCTCAAGGACTACGTGGAGAACGTCGGCTGACCAGCGATACGCGAGCCGCGGACAAAGGGAACCAGGACATGCCCAAGACGTTGTCAGAGAAAATATGGGATGCGCATCTGGTACGGCGCGAGTCCGGTAAACCGGATCTTTTGTACATCGACCTGCACCTGGTGCACGAGGTGACGTCGCCGCAGGCGTTCGAGGGACTGAGGCTCGCCGGGCGGGCAGTTCGGCGACCAGATCTCACGTTGGCCACGGTCGATCACAATGTGCCGACGCTCAACCGTGATCTCGAATGGCCGGATCCGTTGTCGGTGCAACAGGTGACGGCATTGCGCGAGAACTGCGCCGAGTTTGGTGTACCAATTTTCGACGTAAAGGACGTGCGTCAGGGGATCGTGCACATCATTGGCCCGGAGCAGGGACTGACGCAGCCGGGCATGACGATCGTTTGCGGCGACAGTCACACGTCGACGCATGGTGCGTTCGGCGCGTTGGCGTTCGGCATCGGCACCTCGGAGGTAGAGCATGTGCTCGCCACGCAGACGTTGGCCCAGGCAACTCCCAAGACGATGTCGGTGTAGGTCACGGGAGAATTGCACCCCGGCGTGACGGCCAAGGACGTGATCCTGGCGATCATCCGCAAGATTGGCGTCTCTGGTGGCATTGGCCATGTCATGGAGTATCGCGGTGAGGTGATTCGCGGGCTGTCGATGGAGGGTCGGATGACGGTCTGCAATATGTCGATCGAGGGCGGGGCACGGGCAGGGTTGATTGCTCCAGATGATACGGCCTTCGCGTATTTGGAGGGCCGGAACTATGCGCCAACCGGCACGGCGTGGGAACAGGCTCTGGACGACTGGCGTGCCCTCCCGACAGACGATGGCGCACGCTTCGACACTGAAGTCGTGCTGCGAGGTGAGGAGATCGAGCCGTGCGTGACGTGGGGGACGACGCCGGCGCAGAGCGTCAATGTGAAGGGCCGCGTACCGAACCCGAATGACTTCGCCGATGAACGTGCGCGTGAACTGGCGGAGCGCTCGCTGACGTACATGGACCTCAAGCCTGGCACGGCGATCGAGGACATCGCGGTTGACCGGGTGTTCCTGGGGTCGTGCACGAACGGGCGCATCGAAGACTTACGCGCGGCGGCCGAGGTCGTTCGCGGACGCACGGTCGCGAAGTCGGTGCAGGCGATGGTGGTTCCCGGCTCTGGCCTGGTGAAGGCGCAGGCGGAACGCGAAGGACTCGACCGCGTGTTCGTCGATGCGGGATTCGAGTGGCGCGACGCCGGCTGCTCGATGTGCCTGGGGATGAACCCTGACTTCTTGTTGCCGGGTGAGCGGTGCGCCTCGACATCGAACCGGAACTTTGAGGGACGGCAGGGCGCGGGTGGCCGTACGCATCTCGTCAGTCCGCAGATGGCCGCCGCGGCGGCCATCGCCGGCCACTTCGTCGACATTCGTGAGTGGAGGAACGGCTGATGGAACCGGTACGGAGGATCGCCGGAAAGGTTCTGCCGCTGAACCGGGCGGACGTTGATACGGACCAGATCATCCCGGCTTCCTACATGAAGCGGATCGAGCGCACCGGCTACGGTCCATATGCCTTCGCGGCGTGGCGGAGCGATCCATCGTTCGTGCTGAACGACCACCGGTACGACGGTGCTCCGATTCTCGTGACCGGCCCGAACTTCGGCTGCGGTTCGTCGCGCGAGCACGCTCCATGGGCGCTCGAGGGCATGGGCCTCAAGGCGATCGTCGCTCCGTCGTTCGCGGACATCTTCCGGAATAACTGCGCGAAGGTCGGCATCCTGACGGTGGTGTTGCCGCAGGAGGACATTGACAAGATGGTGGCGCGCGCCGAGGACGCTCCGGGATTCGGCGCGGAGGTGGATCTCGAGTCGCAGACCGTGACGTTCGGCGGGCAGTCGCGCCACTTCGACATCGATCCGTTCGTGAAGCACTGCCTGCTGAACGGACTCGATGGTATCAGCCTGACGATGCAGAACGAGACGGACATCAGCGCCTTCGAGGTGAACCGCCCGAAGTTCAAGCCGCGGACGCCGGTCGAGGCATAGCCAGAGCGCGCACGACTGGACGACGACAGAGGCCCGCAACATGCGGGCCTCTCGGCGCTACGGCTTCGACCATCTCATATCGTCCATGTCGAACAATCTGTGTTCCGGAACTACGCCGTTGAGTCCCATGATTTGAGGTCGGCCTTGAGCTCGATGTCTTCGCCGTCGCGGTGCACGCTCAGGGTCACCTGATCGCCGACATCCTTCGAGTCGATGAAGTCGGCAAGGTCTTCGAATGTGGTCATCGGCGCGCCGTCGATGGCGGTGATGACATCGCCGGTACCGTCAGCGGCGTCATTGAGGCCGGCGTTGTCGGCGGCGCTTCCAGGGTCGACACTGAGCACCGCGACGCCTTGAGGGACTCCGAGCTGCCTGGCGTCTTCTTCCGTCAGCGATCGGCCGCTGATGCCGAGGCGGGGGTGGTCGATCGTGTCTCCAGCGGTGAGTTGCGAGAGGAAGCGCTTCGGCGTGTCGATCGGCACGGCATAGCCGACGCCGACGAAGCCGTCGCCATTCGGGTTCTCAATGGCGGTGTTGATGCCGATCACTTCGCCTCTCGCGTTGAAGAGGGCGCCGCCCGAGTTGCCGGGGTTGATGGCCGTGTCCGTCTGCAGGAGCCCACGGATAGGGCGGCCGTTCGCACTGGATGTTAGCGTGCGGTCGGTGCCGCTGATGACGCCGGTGGTGAAGCTGCCGTCGAGGCCAAACGGGTTGCCGATCGCGGCGACGAACGACCCGACCTTGATGCTGTCGGTCGAACCGAGCGTGGCCGGTTTTAGCACCGATGCGTCGGCGTCGGTCTGGATAAGCGCGACGTCGTTCCCGGGATCCTTGCCGATGACGGTGGCCTGGGCGACTGTGCCGTCGGAGAACGTAACGGTGACTTCTTCCGATCCGCGTACGACGTGGTAGTTCGTCAGGATGCGGCCCTCGGTATCGAGCACGATGCCCGAGCCGAGGCCCTCGGCAGACCGATCGAAGGGGTCACCTGTCTGGCCAGTGGTGATGCGCACGACGGAGGGCCGCACGCGCTCGTAGAGTGCCGTGAGGTTCGTGTCGGCGGCCGCGGCGCCGTTCGTGCTGACATCCTGGCTCGAACCCGTGGGCGCCGTAACGGCGGACGGCGACGGACTGCCGGCGTCGTCCCTCACCGCCCACGTGACGCCGCCGACGACGGCGCCCCCGAGGGCCATGCTC
>JANPBN010000174.1:0-1915 GCA_031430415.1 Dehalococcoidia bacterium | reverse complement strand
CCTCGCCGCCCGCTGGGGGCGGGATCCCTTCGGATGGACGCTGCTGGCGGCCGTACTTGGGCCGATCGCGCTCGTCGCACTCATCGGCACGCGACAGTCCGCCGTCGCGCACCCGGCGGCGTTCGACCGCTCGCGCGGCAGCAAGCCCCCCGGGGCGTTGCGGTGCGTGATCGCCGCAGTCGACGGATCGCCATCCAGCGAGCGCGTCGCGCGGTTCGTCGCAAACTCGCATCCGCAAGCGACCGATGTCGTCCTGCTGGCGGTGCTTCCGGCCGAAATGAAGCCAGTAGGGTCCGAGCAGCACCGCGACCATGATGCCGCTGTCGACAAAGCGACCGACGGCGCGGCGAAGATTCTTCGTGACTCCAGCGTTGCGGCTCGCGTCATCGTGGGCTACGGGAGCGCGGGCGAAGAGATCACGCGGCTCGCGACGGCAGAGAACGCTGATGTGATCGTCATCGGAAGGCGTGGCGCCGGGTTGACGAAGGCGCTACTCGGATCAGTGTCCGACTACGTCGTCAAGCATGCAAAACAGGCCGTGGCGCTCATCGACTAGGCGTTGGCCGTCTGGAGCCGAGCCTCGGCGGCGAGGTCAGAGTCGACCATCATCTCGATCAGTTGCTGAAATGACACCTCAGGCTCCCAGCCCAGTTTCTCCTTCGCCTTCGACGCATCAGCGATGAGCAGGTCGACCTCGGCCGGGCGCATGAACTGCGGATCGCTGCGGACGTAGTCCTCCCAGTTGAGGCCGACGCGCTCGAAGGCGATCTTGGCGCACTCCTTGATCTGGTGCGTCTCTCCCGTGCCGATGACGAAGTCATCGGGCTCGCTCTGCTGCAGCATCAGGTGCATCGCCTTGACGTAGTCGCCTGCGTAGCCCCAATCGCGGCGTGGCTCGAGATTTCCGAGCAGCAGTTCCTTCTGGATGCCCAGCTTGATGCGAGCGGCGCCCAGCGTGATCTTGCGCGTCGAGAACTCCGGGCCGCGTTTCGGTGACTCGTGGTTGAAGAGGATGCCGTTGCAGGCGTAGAGGTTATAGCTCTCGCGGTAGTTGACGGTGATGTAGTGGGCGTAGGCCTTCGCGACACCATAGGGGCTTCGCGGGTGAAAGGGCGTGTCTTCGTTCTGCGGCGTCTGGCGCACTTTGCCAAACATCTCGCTGCTACTCGCCTGATAGAACTTGATGCCGGCGGCCGATTTCGAGCGCGAACCCGAGGCGCCCGTGGTCAGGCGGATCGCCTCGAGCATGCGGAGCGCGCCGAGGCCCGTTATCTCGCCCGTGAGTTCGGGCTGACTCCACGAGAGCATGACGAAGCTGATCGCGGCGAGGTTGTAGACCTCATCAGGCTGGACCTTGTTGATGAGGTTCATGAGCGACGCCTGGTCGAGGATGTCGCCCTCGACGAGTTTCACATCGGGCAACGTCTGTTCGAGGATCTGTCGCTTTGGGTTCGCCTGGCCGCGGATCAGGCCGGAAACCTCGTATCCCTTCGAGAGCAGGTGCTCCGAGAGGTAAAAGCCGTCCTGGCCCGTGATTCCGGTGATGAGCGCGCGCGGCATGGGCAGCTACCTCCGTGTGTCCTGCAGATACGGAAGGATACCCGATTGCGTCGAGCCGGAAGGCATCGCCGTCGCTCGCTCAGTCCGCCGGCGGTACTTGTTTTGGCAGGAAGAAGCCGATGCTCGCGGTGAAGCCGTGGACGTACGGCGTGCCGCCGACGGGCCCGATCTCTCCGTTGCAGAAGAAGCCGGCCACCGGCATCGCGCCGAAACGCTGTGCTAAGGCGAGAGCATCGTGGTCGGGAGACTCAAAGAGTCCCATGCCGCGGCCATTGCACGAACAGAGCAGCGCGCCCGCCGGTACCGCATCGCCGAAGTCGCGCTCGGCGCCATCGAGCATCTCGCGAAGATCCTC
>JANPBN010000173.1:0-1856 GCA_031430415.1 Dehalococcoidia bacterium | reverse complement strand
GGCTGCAGGTACTTCTCGATCGCATCTTCCTTCGACGCGTAGCCGAGCTTGTCGAAGATGTGGTGGTCGGACGCGGAGGCGAGCATGCCCGTCTCCTTCACCCTCCCCTGCGAGACATCGACCAGCAGCTTGATGTCCTTGGGCGTGGCGCGCGTCCACGTCGTCACGCGCGGCCACTCGTGCCCCATCTCCAGTAGCTTCTCGAGCGTCCAGACGTCGCGCTTCTGGTAGATGAACGCCTCGACCGCGTAGATGGCGCCCGTGCCGTTATCGAGGCGGTGGAGGAGGTCGTAGTACTTGACGCGCGTCTCCGGCGGGAAGATGGCCATGCGGCTATCCTGCGCGCCGTCGCGCAGCGTCGTGTCGGTGATGAGCTTGGGTCGCCCATCCTGCATCGAAGGCGGCGTCACGGGCTCGGGCTCGAGCGTGACTGGCGGCAGTTGGCCGTCGAAGTTGTGGTAGACGCGCTCGGCGTTGATCTTCGTTGCGACGACCATCGAGTTGGCTCCTTAGCTTCGGGAACGGGCGTGATGTCTATATCTAGAATAGTTATAGACTATGCGAGCGCTCGGAGAGAAGGCGCTGGCGGGCGTATCCGGCAGATGTCATCTGCTCGTAACACGCCGCGATCATGGTACCGTTGCCTCGAGGTTGCTGTACAGGATGTCCCGCCTCGTCGACCGCCGCATTGTCGCACGCACCATCGTCTCGCTGGCGCTGCTTGGCTTCCTCGTCTGGCGCATCGACCTGAACGAGGCCGGGCGGGCGCTTCGCGACGCCGACTACGTCTACGTCGTCCCGGCGCTGACGCTGTTCGCGCTCGCGAAGCTGCTCGTTGCGCAGCGCTGGCGCGTGATGATGTCATCGTTCGCCGACCTGCCACTCGCCCCTCTCTTCGGTGTGCTGCTCGTCTCGAACCTGGCGAACAACGTGCTGCCCGCGCGCATCGGCGATCTGATTCGCGTACAGGTGCCGGCGCAGCGCTACGGCGTCAGCCGCGCCCGCCTCGCGGCGACGGTCTTCGCCACCGAGTCGCTGATGGACGGCATTGCGTTCGCGGTGCTCGGCCTGATCGGGCTGGCGCTGATCGATCTCAACGGCTTCCCGACGGGCGTGTTCTGGGGACTGCTCGGACTCGTCGTCGGCGGCCTGATTGCCGTGATCCCGTTCTCGCACCTGAAGCTCCAGGAGGGCTGGACGAGTCGCGGCGTCATGCCGATGCTGCCGGAGCGCCCACGGTTGTTCTTCGAGGAGTCGGTGCCGCACTTCATCGAAGGCCTCGCCGTGTTCCGCGACGTGCGGCTCGGCGTGCGGGCGATCCTGCTGTCGTTCGCCATCTGGCTGCTCGAGGTCGCGATGTTCGCGCTGTTCGGCCGCGCGTTCGGCATCACGCTGTCGATGCCGGCGTGGATGCTGATCATGGTGGCCGCGAACATCATCAGCGCCGTGCCGATCGCGCCATCGAACATCGGCGCGTACGAAGTGGCGGTCGCGGAGCTGATGAAGGCACTGGGTGTGGCCGCGGGTACGGCGGGCGGCTTCGCCATCGCCACGCACGTCTTCAACATCGCGTGGATCACGGTCGCCGGCGCCGGCGCCATGTGGGCGCTTCGGCTCAGTCTCGCGGACGTCTTCTCCTTCGGTGCGAAGGAGGCGGCCGCTGCGGACGCGCAGGCCGCGACGGTGCCGCCCTAGGCAAGTGGCCCGGCCTACCCGCCGGCCACGCGCTCCATCCACAGCACATCGTGGTATGCGCCGAACTTGCGGCCGACCGCATGCATCAGCCCTGCTCGCACGAAGCCGAATCGCTCGTGCAGCGCGACCGAAGCGTCGTTCGGCATCGTGATGCCTGCGAT